>NZ_JARQZE010000030.1:0-16109 GCF_029588855.1 Thauera mechernichensis
GCTCGTGTCGTCTATGAGAGAAGCGACTGCCTGTCGTTACCTGTGAATGGTTGGTGATCATTCTCGACAAGGAGGTTGAGCGCCATGAAAGCAAAACGGTTCTCGTTCGTCATCTCTAGTGCTCTGCTCGCGCTCTTTCCCCAATTCGGCTACGGCCAAGTTAGTACGCTCCCAGCGTGCTCAGTTACCAACGCGCCACAGGGGTGTGAGAACAACATGTGGGCCCTTCAAGTCACTGTCCAGGTTCCCAACGGTGCGTACGTTCACGTCCCGGATCCAGGCTGTATGAACGATGCCTCTCAGGACCTCGAGAAGTTGCTTCAGGCAGCTACGGTCGCGGCGGTACCAAAACTGGCGTTGTTCTCCGGACCGATCTCCAAACTGGTGGCGCAACCAATCAACCAGCACATGCGCAATCAAGGTGGGGATCTCGGAAAACTCTTTTCGCCCTACGCCAAGAACGGAGCTTTATGCGCTCCGGTGATCGGTGTTGTTCCAGTGGCTGCCGACGTCGTTGGATTTCGACTTCTGGCGGCCGAGGCTGGGACAACCAGTTTTGGCAGATGCTCTCCCGGGGGAGAGTGTGGTGTCGGATGGTCAAAATTTCAGGCTCAACCCGTTGAGAACAAGAACGCAAGTATCCGGACTTACTCAACGATCTTCATGAACTGGTCCCACAACCGTGCACGACAAGCGCAGATGATCATCTTCTACAGGCTACCTAACGGCGAAAGGCCACTCCTCGAACTGTAGAGCGTCATTGGACAATCGACGCCGTTCTGTCCAAAGCCGGGCAGCGAGGGTCTGCTCACAGAGTCTCACCATAGGATGCGAGCGGCCGCGAAAACTGCTCACAAACCATCACTTTTCCCCCGGCGGGCTCGGGTCGGCAAGGGCCACGAATTTCTTGTCATGCGCCTGAAACCAGCGCCGTTGCTGGGTTTTGAGCGTATACAGACTCTCTCCAGGGCGCTCAAGGCTGCAGGTTGCTCACAAACCATCACCATGCGCTACAACCCGCGCCACTGCTGGGTTTTCCTACTGCTGTAGCCCCGTCATGACATGCCTGACCTGACTCTGCAGGTTCAGAAAGGTCCGTCTGTCGCTCGGCGAGCAGGAAACAGTCACAAACAAGCGCCCTGACGGTGGCGTGAGACGCCCATGCTTCTTTCCACGGTGAAAACGCCAGCCCTCCCGCAACAGAGCCCGCACGAGGGAGTCGACGTCCTTTGAAGTGCTGTATTTCATCGATTGAAAGCTTCCGAAAGCACCTGGTCCATGCGGGTAGCGCATGGACCAGGTTGCCGTTGGGTTACTTGCGCGGCGGGTTGTTACCCCGGCCAGGGCCGGACGGATTGCCAGTCTTGCTCGGCCCGTTTTCGAGGTGGTTCATGTTCATCTCCTGTGGAAGTGCCCCGGAATTTGAGGGCGAGCGGGGGCCCGAGGCGTACCCTCGCTCGCAGAGTCGATAAGTGGGATGGGACGACGAGCTAGCTAAGCCACGCTTCGATGCGCTGCTTCAGAGCTTCCCGATCCTTGTGCCGCCAGGGCGCTGCGCGCCCGGGCGCAGCCTCTTCGACGAGCTCGATCCGGTACCGCAAGCCGTACGGCCCCCCTGGCACTCCTGCGGTCGGCCACAGAGAGAGCGCACAGTCGTCGTCTGTCACGGTGACTTCCCAGCACTGGCGGGGATAGGCCGAAAGGTGCGGCTCGAGGATCTCCTGGAGGGCGGTTCCAAGCGTCCAGGTTGCGACAAGGTGACTGTTTCCGACTGCCTGCTCAGCTGCGAGTCTTTCGTCGGGGATCTCTTCAAGAGCTCCAGCGAGGATCTGTTTCGAAATGCACTCACCCCGCTCGCCGTTGTATTCGGTCACCTGAAGCCGAAGCCGACGTACATCACCTGGCGTAAGTGAGCCGTCGAAGCCCGTCACGAAGTTTGCGGCGGAACGTGCCCAAGTCAGCAAAGGCCCTTCCAACAAGAAGACATCACGCCAACCAGGCTTCAGCCAGCGAACGCCCCTGGCGTCGGGAAGGCAGCGGACGAAGTCGATCCAGGTCGTGAATCGACCGCAAAGTGGATCGATCTCGAGCCGGTACCACGGTGGCGCACGATGCATCCGGATCCGGCCATCGCTTCCAAAATCATCGAGAAGCTTGCCGACAATCTCAGGAATCAGCGTCATCACGCCGGCCGTACCGAGCACGAGCTCCGTGCGGGTGTAAATCGGGCCGCTGGCCACCACCAGCCAGTGACCGTCCACATGCGCTGGTTCCAGAATCTCACCTTCACTCAACCCGGTGAGTTGTGACAGCTCGGCAAGCTCGCCAGGGTTGCGTGCGAGCTGCGCCGCCTCAATGCGCCTGGCCACATTGCGCGCCATCGACGCCAACGCATCTTCGGAATCGGAATCGGAACCGTCACGGCACGCTTCATCCAGCGCGCTCTTCAGGGCGACGTTTTCCTGACGGAGCTGTTCAGCGAGAAGGTCGAGAATCCGTTTCTCGTAGATCCCGGTATCCGGCGGAACGATGCCCTCCAGCTCCGCCAGTGTGACATCGAGGATCTGGGCGATGGCTTCGGCTCGCTTGCGGCTCGTTCTTCCCCGCGCCTCGATGCGCCGATAGCTGGCGGTGCTCGTGTCCGGATCCTGCTCGTCGAGGCCCAGACGTTCGCAGAGCGCGCTCGCCAGGTCGGCTTGACTCAGCCCCCTTTCGTCGCGCAGTTTGCGCAGCCGCTCGCGATCGATCTTGAATGATGGACGACCCATATACCCTCCGTGAATGTGTCGTCATCATGGAGGAGGGGTTTTATGTTCGCCAGTATCAAAAAGAGAACATAAAAGCAGTTGCCCAGCACGAGGGGGGCGTCCATTGCTCATTGAGCGCGAAGTGCAGCTTGGTAAGGGGACTCCAGCAACTGTTCGGCGGTCGTGACCACACCACCGTGCTGCGGGGTGAAAGCAGAATTGAATGAAGCGGAGCGCCGATCGAGGTCTTACCTTTTTTGCGCACAGCTTTCTGAAAAGGTTTTCGGGTGTGCACCTACGAACAAAAAGGGCACCCCTAGGGAACAGGATCGGCAAGGATGGCAATCACATCTGTTCTCGGTTGCGCCGACTGATGGACCCCTTTTCAGGCGCAGGCGGTATCCGCATCGTTTGAAACATTGAGGCTGGACATGGCAGAAAAACTCGTCACTGAGATCATTGCCCCTGCGGTGCTCCTTGTCGTGTATCCCACACTCCTCATGTTTGGGAAGCGGCTAGTGGCATGGGCAGAAGCGAAGCTCAAAGGAAGGTCAAAATAGTGTCTCCCCGGGAGACACTGTCGGCATCCGAGGCAGCATGAGGCGTTGGCGCTTCTCGATGGCCGGCAGTCCAGCAGCCCCACCGTTTCGCGGTCAGGCTGCAGGCAGTGGACGCCCTTGGCGGGGACGTGGTCGGGCTGGGCGTGGCAGCAGGGGGCGGTATGCTGTGCCCTGCACCGCTGGCAAACCATGGGCGCTGCTCACACCTGCCCTTCTCGCAGGGGCTAGGGGGCTGGGGGTCACAAGCTTCCCAGCCCTCCAGCTCAGCGTTTTGTCCAGCGGGGCGTCAAGGGTCCGCGTCTGCGGCGCCTGGCTGCGCCGGCCCTTTACACTCGAGGCCACCGTGAGAGCGATAAGTGCCGTGGTCTCGCAACCAACTACGTTTTTTCGAAGTGCCTCGGTAACCGCGCAGTGAGGACGACGATTTGTACGAAGCTTGGAAGGTGGATTCCTTGTGTTCCAAAAAGCATGAAATCGCCATGCTCAGGGTAGCGACCTCCGTAGATGTCGCCTAGGTGATTCCCTACGGACCCACGGACGCTCTGCCTTAGTTCATAGCAAAGCCAAGAGTAAGACGGCCTTTCATCAATCTCTACTTCACGAAGGAAGCACTCGACATCTCCGATGCAAAAGCGCAGCGCACGAGCAACTAGGAAACGGTTCGCACCAAAAGGGACTTCCCAGCCATGCTCGCCTTCTTCTAGGCGATCCGCATGTTTGGGGGCTCTGACCCAGCTACCACTGGGGTGGTCCCAAAAGGCTGTGTGCTGAATGAAATGGTGTGCGATCTCGTAGCTTACGTGCTCTGCCGTCCCTAGGATGCGCAAACCTTCCCTGCAGTCAGCGATAGCTGCGCTTGTCGGGTTATTCATGACCGATGTCTACTGCGCAATGGAGAATGATTTTATAGATGCTAAAGAGGTACTAGCTTGAACTCTGACCGGGTTGCATTTTGGCATTAAAGCAGCAACCTGCAGAAGGTGCGTGCTGCCTCCGACACACCAATGCGTGAGCGCATCGTGTACATACGTATGTACACGGCCGAGGATCTGGGAGATGGCTGCGGCCCGCTTTCGGCTCGTTCTTCCCCGTGCCTCGATATGACCGAACCGGCGGCGAGCTCCTGAAGGACCTCAAGTCTGCGGGAGTCCGTACCTCGGGGATTACGCCGCTGTGCGGCGCGGCCTCGGCCCCTCGAGGCATCAGGGCCTGTGAAAGTGTCTCCTCAGGCCATTCGCGGCGGCGCCGCGTCGCGGGAGGTCGGCATTGGACAGTCCGCTCCGTTTCGTCCAATGTCCTCAGCGAAGGCTGTCTCCCCGGGAGACAACCTCCGGCAGAAGCAGAAAAGCCTCTCCCAAGGACTTCCAGAGCGACGCCAAGATGATCGACCTGGATGCGCTCGTGGCGGGGCTGGAGCTGGGATGACGGAAATTTCGGCGGTTCCGGCTTAGAACCCCATTTGGTCTAAAGCTAACTGGACAGCTTCCCCTGTCTCGGGGCGGTCAGACCTAACTCATCCTCCCCCGTGCCAGGTTTGAGTACGCCTGAGTGGATCAGGAATTCCGTGAGGTTTTTAACCTTCGTCCCGAGCGGAACCTCCTGAAGTCCGTAGCCCCCGAGATGCTCGGCCAGGGCGCGACGAATCAACATTTCCGACGTAATGCCCAAGTCGGCAGCCATCGCCTCGATGCGCTCCGGCATCGTCTCGTTGTCCGAGAACGAAACCGTGAAAACCTTTGGCACGATCGAGCCCTCCGTGAGACTCACGTTTCGCTTCGAAGCAACCGACGCTCAGCCCTTGCCGGGCTGAACGGCCACCAGACGCCCCCGCAGCTCGGCCGCTTCCTCCCCGGCCTTCTTCGCCTGCGCCCGCGCCTCTTCCACCTGGCGCTTCGCCGCCTCGATGTCCCGCACCGCGCCATCGAGCGCCGTCTGCTGAGCCTGCACCTGGACCCGTGCGCTGCTGAGCTCCTGCCCGGCCTGCTGGATCTGCTTCTCGAGCCCCTCCACCCGCGTCTCGGCCCGGCTCGCGCGATCGGTTATCGCCTCGAGGCGCGCACTCAGTACAGCCGCCTGCTGCTCGGCGGCGATGCGCCCTTGCTGCGCTTCAGACAACGCCGCACGTAGGCGCTCGAGCTCGGCCGTCTGCTCGACCTGGCGCTCGGCCTGCGCCTCGATCTTGAGACGGGCCGTCGCGACCTCCACGCGGGCGGACTCAGCGGCCTGCTGCTCGCGCTCGATGCGCTGCTGCGCCTCGGCCAAGTCAACGGCCTGCTGCTGCGCCTTACCAGCCAGGGTGTCACGCTCAGTCGTCAGCGCAGCGACCTGCTCGAGCAGCGCGTCGCGCTCGGCCTCGAGCGCTTCGCCGGCAGCCGCCAGATCGGCCGCTTCCGACTGAGTTTGTACGAGACGCGACTCGACCTCGGCCCGCGCCGCGGCGGCCGCCCGCTCGATTTCGTTCGCAAGGGCCGTCGCCAAGGGCGCGGGCAGCTCGGGCGCCGCGGCCGTCGCCGCAGGGCGTGCTTCTCGCCAGGCCACGAGGTGGCGATGGATCGTGTTCGGGCTGCCGGTTCCCAGGTGCTCACGCACCGCACGGATTGTCGGCGACACCCCCTGCCCCACCAGCGCATCCGCGGCGGCGGCGACCTGCTCAAACGTAATTCCTTCGCGTGCCATCTGTATCTCTCCTGTATTTCGTATTGTGTATTTCATATTGATATTGATACGATACATGATACAGATATGAAATGCAAGAGATACACCACGCATCGAAAAGCCTTCGCGCACTTGCGCGGTGCAGGGTGCGCAAATGCGCGAAGAAAAGCCCCGACTCCTGAGCGGAAAATCGGGGCTGCGTCGAGCAGAGCGGGATGGATAGCTATGGGACGTCTTGCTCCTGCCGTGGTTTGTTGGAGCGTCGAGTCATGTAAGGCAGGAAAGTCCGCGGCCGGATCTGCGGCCCGCTTTCGGGACGCAGCCGGCGCCACTCGCCCTGGGCGAAGGCCACGAGCTTACCGATCTGCCTTCGCATGAGACGAAAGCCCGGCGCGCGATAGAGCTCATCCATCAAGGCCTCGATCTCGGTGTCGAACTCGCCCCGATCGTCCCGCCGGATCTGCCGGCGCTCGGGCGTGGCAGACGCGATCTCATGGATGCGCTCGCGCAGCGCTTCAACCCGCTTGCGGTTCATGCGCCAGGACCATCCGACACCGTCGTGCACCAGCTCATACCGACCGATGAAGCTGCAGCGGTCCTGTGCAGCATCGAAGCGCTGGAGCTTTTCGCGGGCATGCACCCGGCCCTTGCCATCGCTCACGGCCATCAGCCATCGGACCATCCGTGGCGCCTGGTCAGGCGGCCCGGCGACGGCATACAAGAGCGTCACGGCTTCACCGCTCGAGCGGCGCTTGCTGCGCGTGGATTTCGGCAGATTACAGTCGTACAACTCGCTAAGCTTGATCTCAAGCGAAGGCCACTTTTCAAGCGAAAGCTCGCCGGTCACGTACCACGGGTAGCCCAGGCGGGCGGCATCCTGGACGCGCTGCATGAAGGTCAGGCTGTCGGGCAGAAGTGTCATTCTTTTAGAACCAAACAAAGAAACTACATTTTATTTTAGAGGTTTTAAGTCATTCTACTGTAGTCCCGAAAGGGACTACACAATATGAGGTTCCGACTTTGAGCTTGCGAAAAGTCGGCTGACCTGTCCAAAATGGCCGGGACGTCACGCGAACAAGGGGCTAGCCATCCCGCACACACACCCGGAGGGTCGCTGTGCGGGGGACGCCACCCCCGCACACGCAGACCGTCACACCGGACTGGGCGCCACCCAGTTCGTCACCCCCAGGAAAGGGGGCCTCGAACGTCGTGAGACGCAAGAGGGCATTGCCTGGAGCCGCATGCCTCTAATAGGGCTGGTGCGGCATACGAGGAGCGCTGTGGGGTGAGACTCCCCACTTCGACTCCTTCGCACGTCGCAGCCCGTTGCCCCCCTTTTTGGGAACCAACGGGGCCGTAGCGCGAAAAAACGATGTTGGGCGACGTCGAAACGGGCGCGTGGGTAACCACGCCAACCCTGTATATGTCGAACGGGTGAAAATCCCGGGGGCGGCCGGCTCGTGAGGGTCGGACGAACACCGCGGTGGTGGGTAGATGAGGCCGTAGTAATACGGCAGGGATCTGAGGGGAAGCCTGGAAGATCTGGTACCAGGGGGGGCAACCTCCCTGGATCTCTGTATAGCTCAAGCCACAAAGCGTGCCCATGAAAGGGTGCGGCGCGGTAAGTCGTAACAAGCCGCTGGACGCATTGGGTGGAACCAATGTGTTTGGTCAGGGCGTGATGAAGCGCGCATGTAGTAAGGGAGGGGCTTTGGAACCTCACCCCCCTGAAACCCGACCTGGTCGGGGTAGGCCCATAGGGCTAAGCATGCGTAGTGGAGCGCGGCGGCGTGTTACGTCGACGAGATGTACTAAGACGGGAAGCTCCTACCCAGTAGCACCGCAACGGTTGGCACCGGGCGGTTGGGAGGAGTGGGAGACCAGGAGAGTAGAGTTTGAAAGCAAGGGCAGACCTGACGGATGTCCGCGTGAGTATCGAAAACCTGGGGTGATGCTGTTGTGACTGTGTGTGTGTGCGAGAAGTGACGGGCCTTGGCCGGCCCGTCGTTTTTGCGAAGACGGAAAAACTACGCTAACGGAAGCGGCCCTGGCAGGCCTTCCAAGAAGCAATGGACCTTCGTTCAAGTTGGACGACGGATTTTCAACGAGCAACAACCGATCCTCGGCCGAGAAGCTGGGGTAGTCCGATCCACCTGCCCTGCCCAATGTAGGGCTAGCCGGTTTTCGATCATGGCGACGGCGAGATGGTGGCGCTGGTGACGTAAAGGACTGTGAGCTGCGAGCTGCCATGCTCAAAGCAGCCGCGACGGAAATCAAAACCCGCCGTGAGCAGATGCTGGCTGAAAAGCCGATGCCGCGGAAACGCGACAGCTCTTCGGAGCAGAACCTGGGGAAACCCAGGCAACGACAGTAGCCCTCGAGGCGAACAACAGGCTCAAGTAGCCGACTCCAAACCCCCGGCCATCGGCTGGGGGTTTTTTCTGCCCCTCCCCCGGACCCCCACCCCTGGGCAGTGCCAGTTCAGCGCCCAGCACTACCGTTCCTGACGCGCTCTCGCTTGTCGCCGGCCTACCTCCATCGCAGCCCAAGGGCTGCTCAGTCGGAACGTCCGGGAGCGCACACTGTTTTCTTTTGAAAACAGAACCCCTAAAAAACCGACCACCCCCGCTGGGCTGTTATCTGATTATGGCTACTTGGACACCCAGTTGAGCACCGACTGAGGTGAGCACCCCAACTCACGCGCTATGGCCCGCGCACTCATGCCTTGAGCGTGCATAAGGCACGCGCTGGCCCGCTGCTCCTCGTAAGAGGCAGAGCGCACAACGCCCCCCTTACTTCCACGACGCGCCTGCAGCGCACTGAACCGCGCATCACTCGCCGCCAGGTCGAACTTGTGCCACACCCACTTGCTCACGCTCTTGGCGATGTGCCAGACCTCACGCCCGTCCAGCGGGTAGAGAAAGTCCCCGTTGCGCTCGAGCGCCTTGCCGTTCAGGTGTGACTGCCATTGGATGAAGTTGCGCACGTCGAGCTTATAGTGCCGGATCTTCCGGTAGGCGTAGAGCCTCAACCAGTCGAACACCGTGACGTTGCGGCCCAAACCCACCTCTTCAGGCTTGCGCTTCGGAATGTGCTTGGGGAGATCGACCCAGTCGGCCAGATCACCCAGCTCGTACCCAAGCTGGGGACCGCGCAGGGTTTTCCAGAGCGGATGGACAGGGTTCTTGGTAATGAGCCCGCTGTAGCCCTGATCGGCCTGTAGCCGGGCACGAAAAGCTGACTCCACCGCGCACAGGTAGCGCATGGGCGCCTGGCGCAGATCCGGTGAGTCCACCAGCACAGGAACGGAAAGCCCCCAAACCAGGTGGGCGTGCCCGTTTTCCCGGTTGACCGCGGCCCATGAGGGCGGCGGCAGCCCCTGATCCTCCCAGAGCACTGCTGCACCAGGTCTGTCGACGTCGAAAATCGACCAGACGCGCAGATGCGGGGGGTTGGCCTGGATGTAGGGGCGCTTGATCGCCGAGGCCAACGAGCGGATGCACAGCCCCTGCTCGAGATCGTCAGAGCAGTAGGGCTTCCGGGGCCAGCGGGAGGCCTCAAACAAGTCCAGCTGTTGATCGGAACATGTCGAAACTCTATCAAACTCGACCATCTTCCCCTTCCTTTGGGGCGATGGCTTTGGCTACAATCAGCTTCAAGTCGTTCGCCTGGTTGTGCAGGTTGATCGGCAAGGAAGCACGGTCATCTCGAACATGGCCGTGCTTCCGGGTGAATCGCAAAAGCCTCGGAACGGTTCCCGCCGTCCGGGGCTTTCGCCTGTCTGGGGTTCAGAATACCCGTTTCATGACAGAAGTAAAAACGCGCCGGCGCACCGCACCGCCTGTCAGGCTTCCTCCGCTTTCACGCGCCGCGCGCGCTTGGGCTTACTGCCCACCGCAGGCAGCAGGCTGGTGAGTTCCTGGTACAGCCCGAACAGAAAAGCCACCCGCGCGGCATCGGTCGAACCGCCCTTGTATCCATACGACGCATCCACGGCCGCATCGAGCTTCTGATGCGCCTTCACCAGATCGGGCGGCATGGTGAGTGGGTCGTACAGATCGGCCAGACTGGAATCGGGGTGCGCGGCGCGCGCATCGAGCACGGCTTGCGCGGCGACCTCGATGGCGGTGCGTTGCTTCTCGGTGGGGGTCGGCCAAGGGAAGTTGTTGTAGACGATGGCTGCGGAATAGCGGAAATCGCTCTTGAGACGACCGCAAACAGAACGCACCCAAGCGTTATGCATGGTTGAGGTCAAGACGCCGAAGTGAAACAGAGTGGCGTTCGGTAACATCCGAACCAGATTGCTGCAAAACGTAGTCGGCTGCTCGAAGCCAATCGGAATGAATTTCCGACGCTCAGAAGACACTTCAGGTATGAGCAAATAGGGCTGTTGAGGAATCAGCTCTGTCCCAAAATGGGTAGGAAAGTCAGCCGCTACCAGGGTTTGCTTGCGCTTACTCGCCAAACGGAAGGTACGCACAGCATCCACCCGCTTCATGACTTCGGGCATCTTTCGCAACTGCTGCGGCGGGCAGTCTCCTAGCCAGAGACACCAGCGTTCGAAGCCGTTGATGAACTCTATGGCCCCAAGCCAGCGGTGAAAAAAGGGGGCGGCACTAGGCTCGATCTTGAGGAAGGAATCCCTCTCTTCTTGAGTGAAGAGGTAGTTTCCGTCATCAATCGGCTGGCTTCCAATGCCGATCTGCGGCACATCGCAAAGCGGTCGAGAACGGCGCGGCAGCACCAAATCAGGCGCATCGACCAGGTAGGGATTGATGTTCGACGCCCGCACCGCGTGGGCTTCGCCTTTGATGTCTTCGTACTCGAAGATGGTTTTCTCGGCTACGTCCTGCATCCCGAAGCCCACGATCACGCAGTGCACGGCCGCTTTGCCCCGCGCCTCGTTCGTCCAGGAAAATGTCCGGTGGGCGAAGTGAATCTTCACGCCCTGAGCGAGCATCCAGCCCCACAAGGCGCCGACCTGCTCACCTTGGGTAATGCTGTTGGTGGACACGAAAGCCGCACGAATCGGAGGATGCGCCGCCATGTAGCGGGCGGCCTTCACGTACCAAGCGGCGACGAAATCGAGTAGCCCCGCGTTCTCGATGCCAAAGAAGACCGCGCGCGCGTCCTCGCGCTGGGCATCGTCCATGTACTTGGCACCCACGAACGGCGGATTCCCCAGCAGATAGGCGCACCGCTCGGCCGGCAGCACCGTCATCCAGTCCGTTTGCAGCGCGTTGCCATGCACGATCGTCGCGCTGTGATTCAGCGGGATACGCACGAAGTAGGCGCCGAACTCCTCGCTGACCTTCATGTTCATCTGGTGATCGACCAGCCACAGCGCAACCTGGGCGATCTGCGCCGGGAAGTCCTCGATCTCGATGCCGAAGAACTGATCGACGTCGACCGCGATCATCTGGTGAACGTCGAGCGCCATCTGCCCGCCGGCGTTAGCCGCACGCAGCACCTCGAGCTCGAGCAGACGCAGCTCGCGATAGGTGATTACCAGGAAGTTGCCGCAGCCGCAGGCGGGATCGAAAAAGGTGAGCGTGCGCAACCTGGCGTGAAACTCGGAGAGGCGCTTCTTGTTGCCGCGGATCTTCTCGAACTCGGCCCACAAGGCATCGAGGAACAGCGGCTTGATGAGCTTGAGGATGTTCTCCTCACTGGTGTAGTGCGCGCCCAGGTTGCGGCGGGCCTGGGCGTCCATGATGCTCTGGAAGAGGCTGCCGAAAATGGCCGGGGAAATCCGGCCCCAGTCGAGCCCGCACAGATCGAGCAGGCTCTCGCGCATGGCCGCATCGAAGCTCGCCGGCGGCAGCATGTCGGCGAACAACTTGCCGTTGATGTAGGGGAAGGCTGCCAGGTGCTCATCGAGGTTTTTCAGCCGCTTGTCCTGCGGCGTGTTGAGCATATAGAACAAGGTGGATAGGTGATGCGCCAGGTCGGCCCCGTCGACGCTCGTGCGCAACTCGATGTAGTCCTGGAACTGCCGCTTTTCGAAAATCCCTGTGTCCTCGGCGAACAGGCAAAACAGCATGCGCACCAGGTAGAGCTCGAGCGGTCGCCCCTCGTAGCCGATTGCCCGCAACTGGTCGTGCAGGCGGCCCATGCGCTCGGCCGCTTTGATGTTGATCGGGTCCTGGGGCTTGATGACCTGGGTCTGATAGCCAGCGATGAACCCGAATAGGCGGACGTGCTTGTAGAGCTCCTCGAGGGGGAATTCGTATATCGCCCCCTCGACCAGATCGAAGAGTCGAAAGCGCGCAAAGTCGCATACCAGGACGAAGCGCGGCAGATCCCGCTCGGCGATCCCCGGAAAGTAGTCCATCGCTTGGGTGTGGGCACGGTCCAGGTTCTTGCCGCGCGATTTCATCTCGACCAGCAGGATGCCGGGCCAGAACAAGTCGACGTAGCCGGCGCCGCCACCGTACTTCTTCACCGCATGCTCAAAGCTGGCAATGCGCTTGTTGGTGATCCCGAAGATCTCGAAGAAGGCGATCAGGAAAGGCTTGCCCTCGCCGTCCTCGTTGCTGGCGTCAGCCCAGTGCTTCGAGAACGCCAGGGCGCGCGATTTTATTTCGTTCCAGGATAAAGGCATGTGTCGTTATTGGCTTATTGCGTTCGTGCGTTATTGCGTTATTTCTCTTGAATCTTGAAGTGCCCCACCAGCGCCTCTTCGATCAGATCTGACTCACTCACCCGCTTGCCGCTGGCCATCGTGCGGCGGAACGCTTCCTCCTTCAGGAACAGATCGAGCGCGGGGTCGATGCGGATCGACTTCGTTCTGCGCTGCGAGACCAGCACCGAGGCCGACTCCACGCCCGAAGTCCCGGATGTCGGCCGCTCGGCAGCAGCGGCAGCGCCCCCGGCCAGGAAGTTGTCGAGGTTGGGTTTTCCTTTCACGCTTGAATCTCCTTGAAGAGGGCGGCCATCTCGGCGATCGCCTGAGGGTCCTTGGCGAGCTCGGCCACCGTGGCACCCTCACCGATGGCACGCCGGTAGGCCACACGTTCACAGATGCGCGCCTCGAGGAGGCGCAGCTTGTGCTCGTGCAGGTAGTCGATCATCTCCCCGGTATCGCGGGTTCGCGGATCGATGCGCATCAGCAGCACATGCACGTCGAGCCCCGCATTGAAGTCCTTGGCCAACTCGACAATCTCAAGCAGATCGGTCATCGCAGCGGCATCAAGGTTGGAGGCCCCCACCGGGACCACGGCACGCTCGGCCAGCAGCAGCGCAGCGCGCAGGCTCGCCGAATCCCGACCGCCGGCATCGATCACGGTATGGGCGAAGCCCTTGGAGAGATTCTTGCCCTCGTCGAAGACCGCCTTGCCCAGCAAGCAGGTCGTCGTCGGCGACGGCTCGCGCCCAGCCTCACGCCGCCAGGCGGCCCAACTGGCGGCCGAGGCCTGTGGGTCCGCATCGATCAACAAGGTCGCCGCCTGTGCGGCAAAGAGGGCAGCCAGATGGGTAGCGATCGTGGTCTTGCCCACGCCGCCCTTGGTGTTGACGACCGCTATCCGCATTTCGATCAGTCCTTATTTCGTTACAGCGTTATATAAATACATAAACAAATATTGAATGTCACCGATAAACATCCCGACGGTTGCCGACCTTCACGACGAGGATGCGCATGACCCCGTCCTCGATGCTGGAGATCAGCCGGTAGTCACCCACGCGATACTTCCAGAAGTCCCCGAGCTTGCTGCCCTTGAGGGCTTCACCGATGCTGCGGGGGTCGTCTAGCTTGGCGACGCGCTCAAACAAGAAGGCGAGGATGCGCCGGGCGTCCTGACGGTCGAGCTTCCCCAGCTCGCGCTCGGCGGCGGGGTCGAGCTCAACCTTCCAGGCCATAGCGCTTCATAACCTCTTCGAGCGGAACCGTCTGGGTCTTGCCCGAGCGGATATCGATGAGGCGCTGCTCGGCGAGGTACAGATCCTCGAGGTCATCAAGGTGCTCACGAATGGCCTCGACCATGTAGTAGGTCTTGCTGCGCCCCGTCATCTGGGCAAGATTCTGCAGCCTTTGCGAGACGTCATCAGGCAGGCGGAGGGAAACGGCACCCATCGCAGAGACTCCTATCAACCGAATAGAGATACAAGTATCTCACATCAACGCCACAGCCGCTCGAACCGCGCCGGGTTGGTTGCCGTGTAGCGTACGGTGTGCTGGATGTTGCGGTGCCCCAGGTAGTCCTGGATGAGCCGGGTGTCCGCGCCCTGGTCGGCCAGGGCGTAGCCGCAGGCGTGGCGCAGCATGTGGGGGTGCGCCTCCACGGGCAGCTCGGCCAGTTCCCCGTAGCGCCGGATCGCCACCCAGGCGGTGCGCCGATTGAGCGGCAGCCGTCGCTCTGAGACGAAGAACGCCTCTCCAGCCGGCGCCATGCGGTTGCGCTCGGCCAGCCACGTCTTGATGACGCGCAGCTCGTCGCCTCGTAAGGGGTGTGTCGTCGACAGCCCTTGCTTGAGGCGTGCCACATGCAGCACGCGGCTGTCGAGATCGACCTGGTGCAAGCGTAGGCCGCAGGCCTCGGACACCCGCAGGCCGTGGCGGAACATCAGCAAGATGAGGCAACGGTCGCGGGCCTCGGTTCGGCTGCCGCGGGTGGCGGTGATCAAGCGTTCGACCTCCCGCGAAGTCAGGTAGCGACGATTGTCCACGATAGGTCCGCCTTAATCCGGCACCCGCCCCAACGCTTCAACCGCTGTGGCCAACTGCTGCGTCACGGCCATCAACTCTCGGATAAGCGCCTCATCCATGTCGAAACTACCCTCGTACTCGGCAAGGTTTCTCTTGTTGTGGCACAGGTCGAGCACACGCCACTTTGCCGGCGGGAAACCGACCGTGTGCGCCAGGGCCTGAAACACCAGATAGCGGTTTTCGGACCGATAGCCATGCCAGCGCAAGGCCGCGAGCGCCAAGGCATGCGCGGCGTTGTAGGCCAGATCGAACGCGCTCTCCAGACCCAGCGTCGGGGTCGCGGCATCGAGCAGCTTGCGCTTTGCGGATCGGAGCAGCCCGTCGAACTCGGCCTGGTTCGGGGGCTCGACCTTGAGCCCCCCTTTGCTGACCTTTGCAAGGTTATCGAGCGGGGAGCTCATCTTCGGCACCTATCAGGAAAATCTTCGGTTGCGAGAGCACGCGCAGAACGAAACTGTTCTCGGTGCGGACCTTCTCGGCCAGCGCGGCGGAGGTATAGAGCGTCGGATTTACCTTGCGCCCAAGCACCTGCTCTGCCGCGGCCAGGCCCTCGAACAGATCCGCGTAGGTGAGCGTCTCGGTGACCACCATCAGATCAATGTCACTCGTGGCGGTGTCGGTGCCCTTGGCCACCGAGCCGAACACGAACGCAAGCTCAATGCGATCGGCAACCGCGTTGAGCGCGGTGCGTAGCACGTCGGCCAGCCCCAGTGTCTTCATCACGATGCCCCGCAACTCGGCAAAGATGGGCGCAGCCGCGTTGGCCTGGTAATGCTTCTGATTGCCGACGGGGGTGACCGTCACCAGGTCGGCCGAGACCAGCTTTTCGAGCTCGCGCTGCAAGGCACCCCGCCCGGTGCCGGTGAGACGGAGCAGCTCGTTCCCGTAGAACGAACGATCGGGCTGACCGAACAGCACCGCCAGCAGGCGTTGCTGCAGACCAGAAAAAAGCGCATCAGCGACTGAACATTCAATCATCCCCATATCGGGGATTATATTCCCAAAATAGGGGTATTAAAGCGCGTCAGTCAGTCAGGCAGGAGGAACGGGTTGGCCACGGCGTTCTGCCAGAACGTCTCATCGAGCGGCGGGATGTCGCTGCAGTCGATGTCGCTGCCGGGCATCTGGGAAAGTGCGTGAAGTTCGACCTTCTGCGCTTCGGTGAGTGGTGGCAGGGCGTTCAGGTCGAGCACGTAGCGGACGGGGTCGATCATCGTTCTGTCCAAAGTAAGCCTCAGAGCGCGAGCCTGCAGCCCTTGCCGTTGCTGGGGTTTCCCTTCTAGCTTTGGACAAAATGGTTCATTTTGTCTAATCACGCCTCGCCATACCCCTAAACGACCTGGTCGCCTGCCCACAGATGGCAGAAGGTAGGAGACCTCAAACGAGCAGTGGCTGTTAAGTCTTACTTGTGGATCGATGGCTCTTATCTATGCTGAAGAA
>NZ_JARQZE010000031.1:0-10650 GCF_029588855.1 Thauera mechernichensis
CGTTATAGCTATTTATTCGATACGATGACAAGCAAAAACGCTTGACAAAAGGCAGGCATAAATCTATACTTTAGTCATGGTGATCGAAACGAATCACCTGCAAATAACAGCCTCTAGTCAACGTAAGGAACCAAGACCATGAACAGCTACGAAGCCAAGCAAGCCGCCCGCAAGGCCCGTTTTGAAGAACGCGCCGCGAAGGCCAGCGCCGAGAGCGCAAGCACCTACGACCGCGCCCGCAGCATGGGCCGGTCCATCCCCTTCGGTCAGCCCATCTTGATCGGTCATCACAGCGAACAGCGCGACCGCAATTTCCGCAACCGCATCCATGACACCTACGGCAAAGCCTTTGCGCTGCAAGACAAGGCCAGCCACTACGCCAGCAAGGCGGCGAGTGTCGGCACGGGCGGCATTTCCAGTGACGACCCCGAGGCCATCGCCAAGCTGCGCGCCGAACTGGAAGGCGTCGAGCAATCGCAGGAGCGCATGAAGGCCGCGAACAAGGCCATCCGCGCCCATAAGACCCCGGAAGATCAGGCCGCCGCGCTGGTGGCCCTGGGCTTCACCGAGGCGCAGGCCGCCGAGGCGGTCAAGCCGGACTTCTGCGGCCGTGTCGGCTTCCCGGCCTATGCCCTGTCGAACAACAACGCCAACGGCCGCCGTATCAAGGCACGCATCGCCGAACTGGAAAAGCGCAGCCAGCGTGAAGACGTGGAGAAGGAAGGCAACGGCTACACCTACCGCGAAGACACGGAGGAAAACCGCGTCATGTTCGTGTTCCCCGGCAAGCCCGACGAAGCCACCCGCGCCGTGTTGAAGCGCAACGCCTTCAAGTGGTCGCCGAGCCGTGGCGCATGGGTTCGCCAGTTGAACAACGCCGGTTTGTGGGCCGCCAAGTGCGTGCGCGAGGCGCTGGACAAGGCCGAGCCGACCGCCTGACCTGATCGCAAAACCCTGGCCCCGTGGGAAACGGGGCACCCCTCAACGTAAGCAAAAGGAGCTTCAAACTATGGCCTCTCTCAACAAAACGACCCTCATCGGCAACCTGGGCACCGACCCGGAAATGCGCTACATGCCGGACGGCACACCTACCGCCACCGTCAGCCTGGCCACGACCGACACATGGAAGGACAAGGCCACCGGCGAGCGCAAGGAGAAGACGGAATGGCATCGCGTGGTGTTCTTCAAGGGCCTGGCCGAAGTCGTCGGCCAGTACCTCAAGAAAGGTTCGCAAATCTACGTCGAGGGCAAGCTGCGCACCCGCAAATGGACGGACAAGGACGGCATCGACCGCTACACCACGGAAATCGTGGGCCGCGAAATGCAGATGCTTGGCAAGAAGGATGGCAAGGACGTGCCGAATGCGCCCAAGGGCGACGTGCCGCCGCCCGCAGCCGACGAAGACGACGACATTCCGTTCTAGACCATCCACCGCCCCGGCCTGGCCGGGGCCAACCTCAACAGGAACAGCCATGCAATCCCCTACGCAGACCGTCGAAACCCGCACGCTGGCCGTGATCGCGGCCCGCCTTGGGGTTCCCCTTGGCACCGTTCGCATCGAGCGCGGCAACGTGTTCTATGAGACTGCCGAGGGCCTGCGCTGCGCGTGCAGCGTGGGCACGCCCTATTGGCACGGCGCGGCGGCCGAGGCCGTCACGCAACAGATCATCCAGCAGGCGAAAGCCCGATAACACAGGAGCGCGCATCATGGCCAAGTTCCATCAACCGAAGGCACCGGGCTACGTCTGCCCGAAAACCGGCCGGGTGGCCGTCCTGGCGGCCGACCTGGCCCGCAGTGACATGAACGGCGACGCATGGGCCTACTTCTACAACGAGGAAGCCGACCGCATGGGCTTGGAAGCCTGGCGGCTGGTCGAGGGCATCGACCCGCACACCCACGGCAACGAGTTCGACGTGTGCTTTGCGAGCGGCACGTTCAAGACCGTGGGGCCGCTGATGACCGTCTTTCTTGGTGCCGCCGATGCTGCGCGCCTGGCCGAAGAATTGACAAGCAAAAACGCTTGACAATAGACCGGGAAGCCCATAGAATAGAGGCCATAACAAAAGCACATTTCAAAAGTCAACGAAACGAACCCGAAAGGACATGAGCATGAAAATCTTGGCTGTAGCGAACCAGAAGGGAGGCGTCGGCAAAAGCACGCTTACCGTGCATTTGGCCTATGCCGCGCTGGAAGCTGGCTTGCGCGTGCTGGTGGTCGATATGGACAAGCAAGGCAGCTTGTCCCTGACCTTCCCGGCCAGCGCCGGGGCAGCGCCTGGCCTGCTGGCATCGAAGCTGTTTGATGCCGAGCCGAGCGAAGCCCGGCCGGAGGCCATCACCGACAAGCTGGCGATCATCCGCGCCGACAATGGCTTGCTGGCCATCGACAAGGCAGAGAACCAGGTCATCCGCCGCCCTGGCGTGGCGCTGCGCCGCTTCGCCGAGGACTTCGACCTTTGCCTGATCGACACGCCGCCGCTGCTTGGCGTGCGCCTGATGGCTTCGCTGGCCGCGTCCGATTTCGTCGTGACCCCGGTTTCCGTGGGCCTCTACGAACTCGCGGGCGTGGCCGACCTCATGCAGACCATTCATGTTGTCCGCACCCAGGGTTTCAATCCCCGCCTGCGGCATGTCGGCATCCTGCCCATGAAGACCAACAACCGCAGCACCGAAGAACGCCAGGCGCTGGCGGCCCTGCGCGAACGCTACGGCGCGGCCATCCTGCCGGAAGTCCTGCCCGAGCGTGCGCCGGTGCGCAAGGCCATTGCCAAGCGCCGCCCCGTGTGGGTGGCCACGAAAGGCGACGGCCACTTGAAGGCCGCCCAGGAATGGCGCGCGGCCTGCGAATCCGTCCTTGGGAGAATGGGCAAATGAGCGCCGCCAAGACCCCCAAGACCAAGACCAAAGACCAGAAGGGAACTGAAACCGTGAAGCCTGCTGAAAACGCTTTCGCCGGTGCCGCCGATGTGTTGGGCGCTGGCATTGACGCCCTGTTTGGACAGAGCGATGACCCCGAATTCATGGTGAATCTGGACGACATTGAAATTGTCGATCAGGTACGCGAGCAGATGGAGGATGACGAGCAAGACTTGATCGGCCTTGGCGAGAGCCTGGCCAAGTACCAGATTCAAGCCATCTTCCTGCGCATCATGCCCGCTGGCCACCCGAAGCCTTACCGGCTGGTGGCGGGCGAGCGCCGCTATCGCGCGGCCCGCGTCAAGGGCCTGGCGCAGCTTCGCGCCAAGGCCCGCGAACTGACGGACGAGGAAGCCGAAGACTTGCAGTTTGCCGAGAACATCCACCGCAAGAACCTGACGCAGATCGAGGAAGCCAAGAAGATCCAGCGCGACCTTGACCGCTTGGGCAGCGTGGAGGCCGTGCTTGAGAAGCACCAGAAAAGCCGTTCCTGGCTTTCCAAGGTGCTGTCGCTGCTGAACCTGCCCGAGCAGGCCAAGCGGCTGGTGGCCGAGAACGTCAGCGCCGATGTGGAAGTCATCAACACGGTGAAGACCATCGAGAAGGCCGACCCCGAGGCCGCCAAGGAACTGGTCGAAGACCTCAAGGCCACGCGCGGCAAGAGCAACGCCCGCGAGAAGGCCCAGGCCGCCAAGGAAAAGGTCAAGCCGAGCAAGAAGCCCAAGGCCGACAAGACGGCCGCAGGCGGGCCGGTGGCCACGCCGAAAGACCGCAGCCAGGAGGAACCCGGCCCCGTGTCGGTTTTCGCGGGCGAGAAATCCGACGACAGCGCCGACAACGACCTGACCGGGGCCGACCCGTTCGCAGCCGATGGCGGCGAGGCTTCGGCCGAGGACGGCGGCGCAGCCAACACCGAGAGCGCACCGCGCCCGGTGGCCTTCGCCCCGGCCGAGGCGCTGAACAAAGCCTACGTCAATATCTTCGAGTTCGGCAGCAGCCCGAAGACGGTCTTGGACGTGTTGAGCGCCGAGGAACGCGAAGCCGTCGATGCCTGGCTGCACTCGTTCTACGATGCAGGCGTGGCGGTCAAGGACGTGGGCCGGGCCGTCATCCAGGGCTTCCGCAACGGCCAATTTGCCAGTGATGGCGAAGGCGCGTTTGCCCTTGTCGCCTTCCTGCACGGGGCCGACAGCGGCGCGAAATACAACCTGCTGAACGTCTTCGGCAGCGTCAAGGAATGATGACAACCACCAGGCGGGGCAAGTGCCCCGCCCTTCTCGTTTTGGAGTACCACCGATGCGCTTAAAAAGGCGGATGACCGCAGCCGAATTCGAGGCCGTGCGGCCGCTGCTGAATATCTCGGATGACCGCATCGAGGCCGCGCGCCTGGCCCTCGTTGAGGGCCGGACGTTGCAGGCCGTGGGCGATCAATTCGGCTGGTCACGGCAGGCCGTGGGCGATGCCGTCAGTGTCGTTTGGAAGAAGCTGGAGGATTACCGCGAATCGCAGCGCGTGGCCGCGAACGCGGGCGCGCTGCTGCCCCCCGGTTGGGAGCAAGTCACGCTCATTGCGCCGAGCCATTTGATAGCGAAGTTCAGGGGCGAAATCGCCCAGGCTTCGCCGCAGCCCGAGAGCAAGAAGACGGCCGCGCCCAGGACGAAGCGCAAGGAGTAAGACCATGCCGCGCACGCCGAAACTATGGAGCAATGACGACCTGGCCTTTGCCTTCAATGCGGCTTGCGACTTCCTGCTGATGGAGGAATGGCCCGAAGATGACGGCGGCGCACAGGTGGCCGCCTACCGCGAGGCGGCCAAGCGCATCCGGCGTATGGCCGACCGCTTGCCGCTCGATGCGGACACAAAAAAGAAAGCCCGACGTGGTGAAACGCCGGGCCTCAAAGTCAACGTAAACGAAACCAAGAATGGCCCCGCTTAACAGGCGGAATTATAGGACAGAAGGAGATTTTCCGCCATGAAAAAAGCGTCAGACATTACCGATGGTGCATTGGCCAACGACAAGGGCACCGGGCAGATCGACAAGATGCAGCGGTCGGCCTATCTCAACAGCAAGGGCATCAAGCCAAGCGCGCAGTTTCAGCTTGACTTGATCTTTCCCGACACCATCGGCGACCGCGAAGACCTGCGGCACATCCCGAACGACTACGCCCGTTCGTCCATCTTCACGGCCCGCAACAAGCGCGAGCCTCGCCGCACGTTCATGCACGAAAAACTGTTCCACTACAACGAGCATGTTTCCATCCTCTACACCGGCATCGAGCTACGGGCCGAGGATGACGAAATCGTGTGGCTGCAAATTCTCAGCTATGGCAAGCGCGTGGCGCTTGGCGAGCCGTTCGAGTTCTCCATCAAAGACCTGGTGGCCGATGTTGGATGGCACAAAAACGGCCGCTACTACGACAAGGCCCGTGAGTGCATCAGCCGGTTGAAGGCCAACGAAGTGCTGGCCATCAACAAGAAGGCTTACGGCAAGAGCGGCGCGGTTTCGCTTATCCAGAACTACACCGCGATCAACGACGAGAACGGCAAGCCCACGCATTACCGCGTGTGGATTGACCCCAATCTGATCGTGCTGTTCGCGGGCAACACCTTCACCAGCCACTCATGGGAGACATACCGCGACCTGTCGCCGGTGGCCCGCCGCCTGGCCGACTACATCGAGAGCCACAAGCACCCCTTCCCGCTGGCGCTGGCCAAGTTCCGCGACATATGCGGCTCCAACGATGGCAGCGCGTCAAGCTGGCGGCAGACCGTCAAGAAGGCTTGCGCCGAGGTGCAGGCCGCGCAGATCGCCAAGATCGCCTTCTTGTCCGACGATGACAATATCCGCGTCGGCAACGACTAGGCCGAGGTCGGCCGAGCAGCATCACCAGGGGCGCGCAAGCGCCCTTTGGTGCTTTCTGGCCCTAGGTCATGTGTCACGGCCGAGCCGTGGGCACAGGCCCTTTGACCTGGCCAGGCCGCCGCGCTGCGCTCGATGCGCGACTTATCCACAGATCAAGCCCTTTGACGTGACAGATGACCTAGAGGCGGTGACAGATGACCTAGGGCAGATCGGCAAAACCAAGGCCATCTGTCACGGGTTTGGGCCGTTGTTGAGAATCCTTCTCGACGCCCGGCCGCGCTTGTGGATAACTTGCCGCGTCAAGATCGCCCATCTTGCCGATCAGGGCCGATTCCGTGACACATCACCTAGGTTTGGTGACAGATGACCTAGGTTTGGGCCTCTAGCGCGTGACAGATGGCCTAGAAAATCCAGACAGATGACCTAGGTTCTGGTGACAGATGACCTTTTATCCACTGGACAAAACAGCGCCTAAACCGTTGATTTTTCGGCGGTTTTCGTCCTACCTTTTGCGGCCCTAACCGTTTTTTTAACCCTTTATTTAACCAAAGAAGCCCGCCGCCTCTAGGGCTTCGCCCCGCCGGCTCCTACGGCCCGCAAGCGGGCCTTCGCCCAGGGCCGCAAGCGGCCCTTCCCGCCCGGCACCCCAGGGGCTTACGCCCCTCGCGCTGCGCGCTCACCCCAAATCGTGGCCCCTACGGGGCGAGGCTACGAAGGTCGAGCACCACCGCCCGAGCCAGAAACACCGCCTGTTGTGCGCAACCGCCCTAGTTCGCGGGGGCGTGCCGCCCCCCTGTCAGCCGCTTCGCGGCTCGAACTCGACCCCCCTGTGAGAGGGCAAGCCCTCTCCCCACCGCCTTCGGCGGCGGCTCCCCTCTCCCGCGCCTTCGGCGCAGCCATCAAGAAGGAGGGAAGGGCTTCAAATTCCCATCCGGCTTCGCCAACACGGCCAGAACTACCGTAGCGGCCCACCAAGGCGTTTTCAAGGCCAGGCAAGGGCGATGCCCCGGCTACGTCGAAAAATCGCGCTGTAGGCCGTTCTACGCGGTCGATTTTCCAGCCGTGCGCCTTCGGCCGGGCGCGAACGTGCGGCAGCGGCCGGACGTGGCCGCGTTTTGCGGCCTCTCGCCAGGGTCAAGCCGTGACTGATGACCTATTCACGCTGGCCACCGGCCGCGCCGCCGCCGACCTGGCGGCCTGGCCAGCGGGCGGCCGACCGGGCGCGGCCGTCGCATCGTCGCTACTGTCAAACAAAAACGCTTGACAAGGCCGGATTTTTTGATAAGATAGCGTAACGTAAAACGTAATTACTTTATGAAAGGACGCCGCCATGATTCGAGCCGAGAACGCAACCCCGTATCAGCAGTGCATCAAGCCGTGGGTTTTCGACCGCATCGAGGTCAGCGGCAGCGTCTTCACCGGCCCGGCACCGGGCACCTACCACCGGGCAGACTTCGACCGGCCGCGCGAACCCATCCGGTTCTCGCTGCTCGGGACGTGGCATTGCGAGTTCCAGGGCGGGCCGAACCTTCAAGCCCTGGCGAACTACTGCGGCGAGGTCATCGGCAAGGGCGGATTTTTCGGCCTGGCCAGTGCCCGGCGCGTCAATCCATAACGTAATTTCGCGGAGGCGAAAACATGAGCCAGCAGACAGCCCAGGGATACCGCGTAGCCTGCCCGCGCTGCGCGGGCACGGGCCGCGTAGATCGTCACGCCAACGTCAGAGGCGGGGTTTGCTTCGCCTGCGGCGGCGGCGGCTACCGTGTGCAGAAGACGGCACCGGCAGCCCCGGCCCGGCGCTTCGCCGTGTCGGCCTGCGCGCGGCGCACCGGCGAGCTTGTCAGCCCGGTTTTCTGGCTGCTGGCAAAGACAGAGCGCGCCGCGCTTACCAAGGCGCGGGCGCAGATCAGCAAAGGCACGGGATACGACCCGGCCACCGTGACAGTTCAACCATCCAACTGAAAGGGGTTCGACATGGGACGCATCGCAGCACATACGCAGGAACAGGTTTTCGAGGCCGCCGACAAGCTGGCGGCCGAAGGCAAGGAAGTGACCCAAACCACGCTGCGCGAGGTGTTGGGCCGGGGCAGCTTCTCGACCCTTGGAAAGCACATCGACGCCTGGCAGGAAGCCCGCAAAACCACGCCCGTGCCGGTCGTGATCGACATGCCCGAAAGCGTCAAGGCCGCTTTCGCGCAGTGCTGGCAGGCCGCAGCGGCCGAGGCGGGTAAAGAGATTGCCGCCATCCGCGAGAAAGCCGACGCCGAAATCAAGGGCACCAAGCGGCGCTTGGATGAGGCCCTGGCCGAAGTGGAGCGGCTGGAAGAAGACGCGAACACCGACGCGGCGGCCTTGGAGGCCGCCCAAAACGCCCTGGCGCAGACCGCCAAGGATGCGCAGCAGGCCGCCACCGATGCCACCGCCCGCGAGGCGGCCTTGTCGGCCACGGCCGAGCAGATGCAAAAGCAGATCGAGGCGCAGCAAGCCGAGCTTGCCCGGACGCACGCAGAGGCCGAGGCCGCCAACAAGCAGCACGCGGCCGAAGTCGCCCGCCTGACTGGCGACCATTCGCGCCAGATCGCCGAGCAGGCCGCCGCCTTGCAGGCCGCCCAGGCCGAGGCCGACCGCTTGCGCGGCCAGCTTGCCGAGTCGGCCGAGAAGCTGGAAGCGGCCACCGGCCGCGAGCGGGCCAAGATCGAAGAAGCGGCCACGGCCAAGGCCGACGCCGCGCGCCTGGCCGACCAACTCAAGGAACAGAAGGCGCGCAGTGTGGAAGTCATCGGCAAGCTGGAAAAGGGCAAGCAGGGCTTGGAGGCCGACTTGACCGCCACGCGCAAGGAAGCACGCACGGCCACCGCCGACCTGGCGCGCGCCCAGGGCGAGCTTGACGCCCTGCGCACTCAGGTGGCGAGCCTGAACGACACCATCCGCAGCCTGGCCGCGCCGGGCGAGAAGAAGGGCAAGGGAGGTGCATCGTGATTGACTTCCTCGAATGGGCCGGTTCCCTGTCCGGTCTTCTCGGTGCGTTCCTGCTGGCCACTCACACGCGG
This sequence comes from Thauera mechernichensis, assembly GCF_029588855.1. Taxonomy (NCBI): domain Bacteria; kingdom Pseudomonadati; phylum Pseudomonadota; class Betaproteobacteria; order Rhodocyclales; family Zoogloeaceae; genus Thauera; species Thauera mechernichensis. The sequence continues at coordinate 8,831 of NZ_JARQZE010000031.1, forward strand.
GTTTCCCGCTATGGCTGGCTGGCGTTCCTGGCCGCCAACCTGGCCATGATCGGCTTTGCCTTCGGCATTGGCCGCTATGGCCTGTTGGTGCAGCAGCTTGGTTTCATGGCCACCAGCCTGCTAGGCATTCACCGGGCTGGCTTCGCCCTGCCCTTTGCGCGTTCGCGGGGTTGAGCCATGCAGATTGTTCCCGGTTCGCGCTGTCAGATCGTGAAGGTTCGTTTCCGCCATGACCTTCACCGGCTTGGCCGGGTGATCGTCGTCACGAAGGTGAATTTGCCGGAGTTCGATTCGGTTTGGGCGCACGATGACAAGCCCATCACCTACCACACGAACCGCAACGGCCGCCGCGTGGTCGTTTCCGACCCGCGTTGCATCCAGTCCATTTACAGCTTGGACGAGATTCGCTTGCTGCCTCACGGCTCGCTGAATCCGTCCGGTTTCAGGGAGTAGCCATGACCGTAGATTGGTTTCTGATCGACGCGCCGCACGTTGCCGCCGCCGAGTTCCAGGCGTGGGAGGCCGCAAAGGCACACCATCGGGCCGTGTTCCTGCGGTGCATTGATGCCCAGGACAGCGCCGAGCGTGCCGCGCTCGATGCCGAGGGCCAGGCCGCCAAGATCGAGGCCGACCGCTTGGAGCAAATCGCCCGCGAGGCGTGGATGCGTCAAAAGTAGATCTTCCGGCCGGGGCATTTTTCGCTGCGCGAAAAACCGGGATGCCCGTTCCAGGCGCGGCTATTCGCCTTGGTCGCTGCGCGACTGGCCTTTGGCCACCTTCCAGGCCACCACTTGCCTGCGCTCTTTGGGGGATGCTTGGCAGCAACCCCCGGCCGCTAGGGCCATCCCCCGGAAACCGGCCCGGCTTGCAGCCCGGCCATGACAAACAGCCGCTCTTACCCACCGTGCCGCCGCGCGCTTCGCGCACGTCGCCCGTGGAAAAGCCGCCTCGTGCAATGCGCGGGCTTGCAGTCGGCTTTCCCACAGGTTCGCCCCGTGGATAAGAGCGGAAGGCATGTCAAGGGCGCGCAGCGGCCCCGACTGGCTGGCGCGGCCCGCAGCCCGCAGGGCGAGGACACGGGCCAGGCGGGGCGAACCCTTGACGTGACAGGAGCGGCAATAGCCTATTGGTGAGGGGGTAGGGACGAAGGGCGAAGCCCGCCACCCCTGCCCCCCGAGCCTCACGGCGGCGAGTGCGGGGCTTGGGGCAGCGCCCCAATCAGGCATGCAATATCAGGGTCATCGTCTTGATGCCCGGATAGTTGCTTTCGATGTATTCGACCAGACGGCCAATATCGCGGAACCGTCGCGGTTCCTTCTTCGTGCGCGTTGTGGCGAGGAACAGTTCTTCCTTGCGCCAGGTTAGTGAAATGAGAACGTAGAAGCTGGCCCCGTCCTTGACGATGCGCAGAGACTTCAGCGTCCCGCTTTTTGCGGCCAGGACGGCATCAGCTTCCGTTATCGAATGCTCTGGATTCCACATGGCGAAATCGGGGGGGGGGGGGTAACATATTGACGGACATTTTTCAAGAGATAAATTTGGCAAAATAGCACTTTTTTTACTACGAAAGTCGTATTTCGCGCAAGCAAAATGCACATCCCCCTGTCGCATGATGCGATCTATCGCCATCCCAATTGTAATTGAACTGTCAGTTTCGCGCCCGCGAAAATCGCAAACAAGGCGTAAATAACCTTGCAGGCCCGCCGAGGCGGGCATGTTTTCGCGTGCGCGAAAACGGGAAACCATAAAAGCCATCGCTCGCCGCTGGGCGTCGCCGGGGGATGCTTAACGGCCTTTGGCCTACATCCCCCGGCTATGCC
>NZ_JARQZE010000032.1:0-10225 GCF_029588855.1 Thauera mechernichensis
TGTGTGGAACCACCCCTTCCCTTCCCGAACAGGACCGTGAAACGCACATGCGCCGATGATAGTGAGGTCCGCCCTCGTGAAAGTAGGTCATCGTCAGACTAACCCACAAAACAAAGCCCTGCTCTCAAAAGAAAGCAGGGCTTTGGCGCGTCAACGCGCCCCAAAAACATGAACGCCACCCACAGCGCGCTCGAAAACAGCCGCAAAAGCCTCCATCGACACCAGGCAGATCACCCCCGCAACCGCCACGCCTCCCGGCGATGCCTCCAAAGCCCGAACCTCAGCACAACCTCTTCTTCAGGCGGTAGTTCAGCTGAGGACGCGTCATGCCAAGCAGGCGGGCCGCTGCCGATAGATTGCCGCCAGCGCGTTCTACCGCTCGATTGAGGAGGGCTTGCTCGAATGCATCGAGCTCGATGCCGCTGTCGAGTACGGCGTCGGGCAGGTCGATGCTGTTTGTCTGCTGCATGGTGTCAAGACTTCCGCTCGCGTTCAGCTGTTGCTGTAAGCCGGATTCCGGTGCTGCGCCGATGAAAAGGTGCTCCACTTCGACAAGGCCATTGAGCGGTGCGAGGATCACGCCGCGCTCGATCACGTTTTCCAGTTCGCGCACGTTACCGGGCCAGCTGTGGTTCTTCAGGGCGTGCATTGCTTTGTCGCTGATGCCTGACAGGCGTTTGCCGTGCAGTGTCTCGAAGCGTCGCATCATTGCTTCGACAAGCGTGGGGATGTCTCCCACCCGCTCGCGTAGTGGTGGGATCGTGACTGGGTAGACGTTGAGGCGGTAGAACAGGTCCCGACGGAAAGTGCCCGCATTCACCGCACGCAGCAGGTCGACGTTCGTAGCTGCTACCAGACGAACATTCACCTTCCGAGTGCGTTCATCGCCGAGGCGTTCGATTTCACCCTCCTGGAGTACTCTCAGCAGCTTTGCCTGGGCGGAGAGGGGGAGTTCTCCGACTTCGTCCAGAAAGAGGGTGCCACCGTCAGCGCGTTCGAACTTGCCGGCTCGTGAAGCGTGGGCGCCTGTGAACGCTCCTCGTTCAACCCCGAAAAGCTCGGACTCGATCAGCTCGTCCGGGAGCGCTGCGCAGTTAACCGCGACGAAGGCGGCATCCTTGCGGGGACTGAGCTCGTGCAGCGTGCGTGCGAAGCGCTCCTTGCCTACGCCTGTTTCGCCGAGCAACAGTACGGAAACGTTGGTGACCGCAGCGCGCGCGACGAGGTCATAGGCGTGAAGGAAGCCGGCCGAGTTGCCGATCAGATCGGGGGTCTTGCGCGGACAGGCGATGGTCCTGCGCATGGCTTCGATTTCCTCACGCAGTTCAAGCAGGCGCCCAACGATGGAGTCGGCCTCGAAATAGGGGCGCAGCTGGTCGGCATCCGGCCATTCCTCAACCGGTTTGCCAACGATGCGGCAGTGCTCGACTCCTGTGGCGGCACATTCGACTTCGCGGAACAGAATGAAACGGCCCATGAACGCGCTCGTATAGCCTGAGGCGTACCCGATCATCATCCAGCACACCGGGTTCTCGACCTCGCCGAAAGCCTGGACATGTGCTTCTGCTTCCCACGAGTGGTGCCAGATGAATTCGCCGTAGAAGGTACAGCCCGGCTGATTGATCTCGAGACGAACGGGTTCAACCCGGGCACAGCCTTCCAGCATGTGGAGCTGAGGCCCCATTACGAAGGCCTCGGCGGGGTCGGCCGAGCCGCGCGTGCGGCGAGATAGCTCCGCATCGCGCATACCCGATGCGAAGCCCATGCGGGTGAGGATGCGCCGTGCCTGCTCCTGTCCGACCGACGCGATGAGCTCCTTGCGTAACTCCGAGAGTGCGCCGGCATGCAGCAGCAGCATACGGTGCTCGCCCAGCCAGATCAGTCCTTCTTCCGGGGCAAACTTGAGCAGGCCGCGTAGGTCGGTGCTCTCCGGGTAATGGATGGAACTCAAGCCTCTCCTCCTCGTCCTGCCTCAATGCCCACTCTCCGGCGAGCCCTTGGTGTTCGCGTAGCGGTACGCGACACGTCATTCGGGAGCTTACCTGACACACGGGTACAGGAGAACTCCAGCGTTGTTCGAATAGTAAGCAAAATCTCGAGAAAAAGGAATTGGGTGGTATATTTCTTGAGTGGGGTTGTGGTGAGAAGGTGCGGTGCACGTTCTGCTCACACCTGTACGACAAGAATGGCGAGGAGGAGGAGCAAAGTGGTAGAGAAGTTTTCGGTATTGATCGAGGACAGCGGTGAGTTCGTGCGCTGTGGCGCGGACGATAACGTGTTGCGGGCGATGGAAGTCTTGGGGCGCAAGGGCATTCCGGTGGGCTGTCGCGGTGGTGGCTGCGGCGTCTGCAAGGTGCGGGTGACCGCCGGCCGTTACCACACGCGCAAGATGAGCAGGGCCTGCGTAAGTGAGGCGGAAGAGGCGGTCGGGATTGTTCTTGCGTGCAAGCTGTTCCCTGACAGCGACCTCGAGCTCAAGGTGGAGGGCAAGATGTTGAAGGCGTTGAAGAGGCCCGCGGTGGATGGGCCAAGGCAGGCGTAGTCCGGGCCTGCTCGGGTTGCGAAAGGGCTGGTACGCGTTGGCGTACCAGCCCTTTTTTCATGGTGCATGGCAATAAATGGAATTGATCAAATGATCAAGCGAGTTTTCTGTTTGAGCATTTCATCAACAGGAATCTTCCTCCGTCTCCGCTGTAAATCTCGAGAACATGGCTTAGTGCGCGTAAATGCTCGGAGTTGTGAGATTGGCACGGAATTTGTTTAGCTCCCTGCAGAAGCACCCCAGCATTCACCAGTTCGAACGGGAGGGACCTCGCCAAATGGACAAGCAAGCGCCTGTGATCGACGTCAGTAGAAAGTACGTGCGCCTCATCGAGCGGAGACCCGACGGTTTCATCGAGTTCGAGTTTGCGATCGGAGAGCCGGATCTGTTCGCCGAGATGTTGCTTCCAGCCGAGGCGTTCAAGGCGTTCTGCGAAGCCAACGAGGTCATCCATCTCGGTCCTCGCGAGGCCTCGGACGCGGCCGAGAACGCCGACTGGAACTGGAGCCTGCACCAGGCAACCCACCAGCGATTCCGTTGAATCGCTTACGAATCATAAGGAGGAGAGTTCATGCAGATCGATTTGCGCACGGTGTCAATCAAGCCTTTGCGGCACACCTTCGACAACATCGCACGCCGCATTGGGGGCGACAAACCGGCGTCGCGTTATCAGGAAGGCACGCTCGACATGCAGCAAACGGCCAACTTCCATTACCGGCCGACCTGGGATCCTGAGCACGACATCTACGATGCCTCGCGTACCGCGATCAAGATGGCGGACTGGTATGCGTTCAAGGATCCACGCCAGTTCTACTACGGCGCCTACACCATGGCACGCGCCAAGCAGCAGGATACCGCGGAGGCGAACTTCGACTTCGTGGAGAACCGTGGTCTGGCTGCGACGCTGCCTGAATCGGTGCGAGAGACCGTGCTCAAGGTGCTGCTGCCGCTGCGCCATGTCGCCTGGGGTTCGAACATGAACAATGCCAGCGTCTGTGCCTACAGCTACGGTACCGGCTTCTCGCAGCCACACATCTATCACGCGATGGATCAGCTCGGCATCGCGCAGTACATCACCCGTGTCGGCTTGCTGCTGGGCGATGTCGAGTCGCTCGAGGAGGCGAAGCGGGCCTGGGTGGAGGACGACGCCTGGCAGGGGCTGCGCCGTTACGTCGAGGACACCTTCGTCATCAAGGATCCGGTGGAGTTGTTCGTCGCCCAGAACGCTGCGCTCGACGGCCTCCTGTACGCGCTGGTGTACGAAACCATCATCGACGATGTGCTCTCGTCGCAGGGCGGCACGCCGGTGGCGATGCTCACTCAGTTCATGACCGACTGGTTTGCCGAAACCCGTAAGTGGGTCGATGCCACAGTGAAGATCGCGGCCAGCGAGTCGGCGGAAAACAAGGTTGTCATGGCCGGCTGGCTGACGCACTGGCGCGACCGTGCTGCTGCCGCGCTGCTGCCCGTTGGCCGCATTGCATTGGGTGATCGCGCCGACGAGGCCCTGGCCGAGGTGGTCCAGCAGTTCAATGCGCGCATGGCCAAGGCCGGCGTCACCCTCTGAGGAGAGCTACCGAATGTCGACCGTATTCCTTGCTTTGCAGACCAACGAGGAAACCCGCCCGATCATCGAGGCGATCCTGCAGGACAACCCCGGCGCTGTCGTCGATGAGCAGCCCGCGATGGTGAAGATCAACGCCGAGCGCGAACTCATCGTTCGCCGCGAGACGATCGAGGAGATCACCGGGAACGACTACGACCTGCAGTCGCTGCAGGTCAACATGATCACGATGTCGGGCAACCTCGATCAGACCGACGATGAAATCCGCCTTTTCTGGAAGGCCTGAGGGACATAGGAGACTCCGCACATGGACATGCAAGTTGCCAAGAAGAAACTGGGCCTGAAGGAACGCTACGCGGTGATGACGCGCGGCCTGGACTGGACGCCGTCTTACCAGAAGATGGAGGACATCTACCCTTACATGCAGTACGAGGGGATCAAGATCCACGACTGGGACAAGTGGGAGGACCCGTTCCGCCTCACCATGGACGCCTACTGGAAGTACCAGGCCGAGAAGGAGCGCAAGCTGTACGCGATCATCGACGCCTTCAACCAGAACAACGGCCACCTCAACGTCACCGATGCGCGCTACGTCAACACGGTCAAGCTGTTCATCAGCGGCATCAGCCCGCTCGAGTATGTTGCGCACCGTGGCTTTGCGCATGCCGGCCGCGCCTTCCCCGGCCCCGGGCCGCGCGTCGCCTGCCTGATGCAGTCGCTCGACGAGATCCGCCATGCCCAGACCCAGGTGCACTCGATCTCGAACTACAACAAGTACTACAACGGCATGCACGACTTCCACCACATGCACGACCGCGTGTGGTTCCTGTCGGTGCCGAAGTCCTTCTTCGACGACGCCATCACCGCCGGCCCGTTCGAGTTCATGGTCTCGATCGGCTTCTCGTTCGAGTACGTGCTGACCAACCTGCTGTTCGTGCCCTTCGTCTCGGGCGCGGCCTACAACGGCGACATGGGCACGATGACCTTCGGCTTCTCGGCGCAGTCCGACGAAGCGCGCCACATGACGCTGGGCCTGGAGGTGATCAAGTTCATCCTCGAGCAGGACCCCGCCAACGTGCCGATCGTGCAGCGCTGGATCGACAAATGGACCTGGCGCGGCTACCGCGTGCTGACCCTGGTGGCGATGATGATGGACTACATGCTGCCCAAGCGCACGATGAGCTGGAAGGAAGCCTGGGAGGTTTACTTCGAGGAGAACGGCGGGGCGCTGTTCAAGGACCTCGCGCGCTACGGCATCACCATGCCCAAGTGTGCCGAACAGATCGCGCTCGAGAAGGATCACCTTTCGCACCAGGCCTGGAGCACTTTCTACAACTACGCCGCCGCTGCCAACTTCCACACCTGGATGCCGGATGAGGACGAGATGGCCTGGCTGTCGAGCAAGTACCCGGAGAGCTTCGACAAGCATTACCGCCCGCGCTACGAGTTCTGGCGCGAGCAGGCCGCCAAGGGCAATCGCTTCTACAACAAGACGCTGCCGATGCTGTGCCAGACCTGCCAGATTCCGATGCTGTTCACCGAGCCGGGCGACCCGACCAAGATCTGCTATCGCGAGGTCGATTACAAGGGCGACAAGTACCACTTCTGTTCCGACCACTGCAAGGAGATCTTCGAGCACGAGCCCGAGAAGTACGTCCAGTCCTGGCTACCGGTTCACCAGATCTATCAGGGCAACTGCTTCCCCGAGGGTACCGATCCCACCGTCGAGGGCTTCGATCCGCTGGCGGCCGTGCTGAAGTACTACAACCTCGAATTCGGTCGTGACAACCTCGACTTCGACATTTCCGAGGACAAGAAGAATTTCGCCGAATGGCGTGGCCAAGCGACGAAGAACGCTTGATCGTCCACCGCGCCGGGTACGAAGGTGCTCGGCGCAACAAGGACTTAGCTAGGAGACAAGACATGGCTGTTGCCGCTGTTTCGAAATACGAATTCGCCCCCGCCGACACCCAGGACAAGTTCCACGGTGCCCAGTTGCTCTACATCGGCTGGGAGGACCACCTGCTGTTCTGTGCCCCGTTCTGCTTCCCGTTCCCGCCGACGATGCGCTTCGGCGACGTCGTCGCCGGCCCGATGCAGGCCGCCTTCGGCTACCACCCGGACTTCGCCCGGATCGACTGGAGCACGGTGGAGTGGCTGAAGTCGGGTAAGCCGGTCGTGCTCGACTTCGACAAATCGCTCGCCGACAACGGGCTCAAGCACAAGGACGTGATCCGCTTCCGCACGCCTGGACTTGCTGGCATCAAGGGGTCGTGCAGCTGACGCCGAGCAGGGATGGCAGCCCGTTCTGGCGGGCCGCCATCGGCATCCGGTGGAGAACGGAAAGGAACGGAAACGGATCATGAGCTACGAACTGACCATTGAACCAATCGGCCAGACGATCGAAGTGGAGGAGGGGCAGACCATCCTCGACGCCGCACTGCGCGCCGGCATCTGGCTGCCCCATGCCTGTTGCCACGGCCTGTGCGCGACCTGCAAGGTGCAGGTGATCGACGGCGAGGTCGACCACGGCGAGGCGTCGAGCTTCGCGCTGATGGATTTCGAGCGTGACGAGGGCAAGACCCTGGCCTGTTGTGCGCGTCTCGAGTCCGACGTGACGATCGAGGCCGAGATCGAGGAGGAGGCAGACGCGGAGTCGATCCCGGTGCGCGACTTCCCCGGTACCGTGACCCGCATTGAAACGCTCACGCCGACGATCAAGGCGGTCTTCATCGAGACTGACGAGCCGATGCATTTCCAGGCTGGCCAGTACATCAACTTCTTCCTCGAAGGCGGCGAGTACAGCCGTGCCTTCTCGCTGGCGAACCCGCCTTCGAGCGGACGCGAGGTCGAGCTCAACATCCGCGTCGTCCCGGGTGGCCGCGGCACCACCTGGATCCACGAGCAGCTCAAGGTCGGCGAGCGCGTGCGCCTGTCCGGTCCCTACGGTCGCTTCTTCGTGCGCAAGTCGGCGCCCGAGGCGCTGCTGTTCATGGCCGGCGGCTCGGGGCTGTCCAGCCCACGCTCGATGATCCTCGATCTGCTCGAAGCGGGTGATACGCGGCCGATGACGCTGGTGTATGGGCAGCGCAACCGCAGCGAGCTTTATTACCACGACGAGTTCCTCGCGCTCGCCGCGAAGTACCCGAACTTCACCTACGTCCCGGCCTTGTCCGACGAGCCGGCCGACTCGGCGTGGAACGGTTTGCGCGGCTATGTCCATGAGGCCGCGGCGACGCACTTCAACAATGACTTCCGTGGCCACAAGGCCTACCTGTGCGGCCCGCCGCTGATGATCGACGCCTGCATCACCGCACTCATGCAGGGACGGCTGTTCGAGCGTGACATCTTCATGGAGAAGTTCTTCTCCGCGGCCGACGTCCAGCAGGTTCGCAGCCCGCTGTTCAAGCGCATCTAGTGCAAGGCGCCGGCGTGGCCGGCATCCGATTGCGCAGGGGAAAGGGCCTCAACCGCTGCGCGCAACATCGAGGCAATGCAAGGCGCCGCCGGCCGTCGGCCGGGGCGAACAATCACGAAGGAGGGACATACCTATGGCAATGACTGGCGTTCTGCGTCCGGGCCACGCTCAGATCCGCGTTCTGGACCTTGAAGAAGGCATCAACCACTACGGCAAGGTGCTCGGCCTGATCGAGACGGGCCGTGACAGCCAAGGCCGGGTGTACTTCAAGGCCTGGGACGAGCGTGACCACAACAGCGTGATCCTGCGTGAGGCCGACACGGCCGGCATCGATTTCTTCGGCTTCAAGGTCGCCGACCAGGCCACGCTGGACAAGCTCGACCGTGACCTGCAGGCCTACGGCCTGAAGACCGAGCGCATTCCTGCGGGCGAACTGCTCGAGACGGGTGAGCGCGTGCGCTTCGAAGTGCCGTCCGGGCACCAGATCGAGCTCTTCTGGGAGAAGAGCGACTACGGCACCGATGACACCTACACCAATCCGCCGCCCTGGACCGATGAGGCCGAGCGTGGCATCGCGCCAATCCGGCTCGATCACTGCCTGCTCTACGGTCCGGACATCGAGAAGGTGCAGGACATCTTCTGCAAGGTGCTCGGCTTCTATCTCGTCGAGCACGTGATCATGGAAGACGGCAAGACCGACCTGGCGATCTGGCTGTCGTGTTCGACCAAGGCACACGACATCGCTTTCGTGCGTCACCCCGAGCCGGGCAAGTTGCACCACGTCTCGTTCCTGCTCGAAAGCTGGGAAAAGGTGCTGCGTGCGGCCGACATCATGTCGATGAACAAGGTATCGATCGACATTGGTCCGACGCGTCACGGCATCACCCGCGGGACCACGATCTATGCCTTCGATCCGTCCGGCAACCGCTTCGAGACCTTCTGCGGCGGCTACCAGTGCTATCCCGACTGGAAGCCCGTCCGGTGGACGTGGGACGAGGTCGGCACGGGGATCTTCTACCACGACCGCAAGCTCAATGAACGCTTCCTGACGGTCGTGTCCTGAGCGCTTCGCCTGCTTCCCGCAGGCTCTGGCCCCGCGGCGCGGCATGCGTCGCGGGGGCGGTCAGCACGGCGGGCTCAGAGCTTCTTCTTGCCGGTGAAGAAATCCGTCGGCATGCGCTTGACTGCATCGAGCGTGCGCAGGATGTGCTCGGTCAGGATGGAGGTTGCGCGCGTCGTATCGCGCGCAAGCGTTGCATCGAACAGGGCCTGATGCTCGGCGTGGATGTCGCGCTCGATGGGTTGGCGGAACAGGCTGATCCTGCGATAGCGCTCGGACTGTTGATAGAGGATGTTCTGGAAATGGCGGATCCAGCGCGAGGGCGAGGCCGAGATCAATGCCTCGTGGAAGGCGCGGTTGCGCTTCTCCCACTCTTCGGTGGTGCCCGGGTCGTGGTCGGCCAACTTCTCTTCTGCGCGCGACAGGCGGTGGAATGCGGCGACGACGCTGGCTTCCCAGTCGTCGCCACCGAGCGTGATCGACTGGCGCAGGGCCTCGGTCTCGAGCAGCACGCGGGTGCGGGTAATGTCTTCGAAGTCGGCGATGGAGATGGGCGCGACGCGGAATCCGCGCTGGCCCTGTGTCACCACGAGCGCATCGGTCACCAGCAGCAGCAAGGCCTCGCGCAGGGTTCCTGCGCCGACGTCGTACTGGTCCTTGAGGTGCTCGACGCGGAGTTTTTCGCCGGGTGCATGGACGCCTTCGATGATGTCGCGCCGCAGACGCTGGTAGGCGCCCTCGACCAGGGTTTTGGGTTCGGCAGCGGCATTCGACAACAGGGCGGCTTCGCTCATGATGGCTGAAGGTAATGGTCCGATGTAGCTGGATTCTAGCCCACTGACGTCTTGTTCGCAGGCTTAATCAAATCTCGAGAAAAGCGCTTGACGTCGATAAAATGCTCGATTACCTTCGTCAAGCCGTCACAGTGACCCGCCATTGCCAGGAGCACCGAGGATGAAGATTGCAGTTCAGCAAGCCACGATCAGCTGGGAGTCAGCTCATGTAGCCGTACGCGCGGCGGTTGAGTGCGCTGTCGAGCTTGGCGTCCGCATCAACGTCGGCGTCGCCGACTCGGCAGGAAACCTGGTCGCATTCCTGCGCATGCCGGGCGCCTTTCCGCAGTCGATCGGGATCGCCATCGACAAGGCGCACACCGCTGCAGGCTTCGGTTTCCCCACTGCAGACTGGATGAAGATTGTCGGTGACAACGAGGGCATGAAGTTCGGCTTCTCGGCGCGCCCCGGCCTGGTGGTGTTTGGCGGCGGCCTGCCTGTCCGTGTCGATGGGCAGCTCGTCGGCGGTATCGGCGTATCCGGGGCGTCGGAGGAGCAGGACAGTGTCTGTGCGCGGGCAGGGCTGATCGCCATTGGCGCTGACGATGTTCCGCTGTAGTGAGTGGCTGGCTCCCCTCCAGTCCAAGGTTTGCAGTCGTGCGGCGGTCCGCCGTGCCTCTCCCTCTCCCCTGACCGCCGCACGGTCTGCATTCTCTCGAGATTCAAGAAACAGGAAGACGTCATGAACAAGATCAAATGCGCCCTGATCGGTCCGGGCAACATCGGTACCGACCTGCTGTACAAACTCAAGCGCAGTCCGGTGCTCGAGCCGGTGTGGATGGTGGGCATCGACGCCAGCTCGGAAGGC
>NZ_JARQZE010000033.1:0-5390 GCF_029588855.1 Thauera mechernichensis
TGAGAGCAGGGCTTTGTTTTGTGGGTTAGTCTGACGATGACCTACTTTCACGAGGGCGGACCTCACTATCATCGGCGCATGTGCGTTTCACGGTCCTGTTCGGGAAGGGAAGGGGTGGTTCCACACAGCTATGGTCGTCAGACTTTGACTTGTTCTTCAGCGTATTGAGCTGAAGCAAAGTTAGGAAGAAGTGTTGTGTGATTGTCTGGTGTTTTGATGCTGTCACCAGAGAGTCGAGTTCGTTTTGTGTTGAAGGTTATAGGATCAAGCCACACGGGCAATTAGTACCGGTTAGCTGAACGTGTTGCCACGCTTACACACCCGGCCTATCAACGTTGTGGTCTTCAACGACCCTTCAGGGGGCTCGAGGCCCCGGGGAAGTCTCATCTTGAGGCGAGTTTCCCGCTTAGATGCTTTCAGCGGTTATCTCTTCCGCACATAGCTACCCGGCGATGCGACTGGCGTCACAACCGGTACACCAGGGGTGCGTCCACTCCGGTCCTCTCGTACTAGGAGCAGGCCCTCTCAAACTTCCAGCGCCCACGGCAGATAGGGACCAAACTGTCTCACGACGTTTTAAACCCAGCTCACGTACCACTTTAAATGGCGAACAGCCATACCCTTGGGACCGGCTACAGCCCCAGGATGTGATGAGCCGACATCGAGGTGCCAAACTCCGCCGTCGATGTGAACTCTTGGGCGGAATCAGCCTGTTATCCCCAGAGTACCTTTTATCCGTTGAGCGATGGCCCTTCCATACAGAACCACCGGATCACTATGACCTGCTTTCGCACCTGCTCGTCTTGTTGGACTCGCAGTCAAGCCACCTTTTGCCATTGCACTATCAGTACGATGTCCGACCGTACCTAGGTGACCTTCGTACTCCTCCGTTACCTTTTGGGAGGAGACCGCCCCAGTCAAACTGCCCACCATGCACGGTCCCCGACCTGGATTCACAGGCCTGGGTTAGAACCTCAACGACACCAGGGTGGTATTTCAAGGTTGGCTCCACCGGAACTGGCGTCCCGGTTTCATAGCCTCCCACCTATCCTACACAAGTCCCGTCAAAGTCCAATGCAAAGCTACAGTAAAGGTTCATGGGGTCTTTCCGTCTAGCCGCGGGGAGATTGCATCTTCACAAACATTTCAACTTCGCTGAGTCTCAGGAGGAGACAGTGTGGCCATCGTTACGCCATTCGTGCAGGTCGGAACTTACCCGACAAGGAATTTCGCTACCTTAGGACCGTTATAGTTACGGCCGCCGTTTACCGGGGCTTCGATCAAGAGCTTGCACCCCATCACTTAACCTTCCGGCACCGGGCAGGCGTCACACCCTATACGTCCACTTTCGTGTTTGCAGAGTGCTGTGTTTTTAATAAACAGTCGCAGCCACCGATTCTCTGCGACCCCGTTCCGCTCCGGCCGCGAGGGCCTTCACGTACCAGGGGCATACCTTCTCCCGAAGTTACGGTATCAATTTGCCGAGTTCCTTCTCCTGAGTTCTCTCAAGCGCCTTGGTATTCTCTACCAGCCCACCTGTGTCGGTTTGCGGTACGGTCACTCTTAGACTGAAGCTTAGAGGCTTTTCCTGGAAGCCGGGTATCACTCACTTCGGATCCGAAGATCCTCGTCATCACGCCTCAGCTAAGCCACGCGGATTTGCCTACGCAGCACGCCTACACGCTTAAACCACCTATTCCAACAGATGGCTGAGCTAACCTTCTCCGTCCCCCCATCGCATCTAAGAGCGGTACAGGAATATTGACCTGTTTCCCATCGACTACGCATTTCTGCCTCGCCTTAGGGGCCGACTCACCCTGCGCCGATGAACGTTGCGCAGGAAACCTTGGGCTTACGGCGAGGGTGCTTTTCACACCCTTTATCGCTACTCATGTCAGCATTCGCACTTCCGATACCTCCAGCATCCCTTACGAGACACCTTCGCAGGCTTACGGAACGCTCCCCTACCACGTGTCAAAGACACATCCGCAGCTTCGGTTCATGGCTTGAGCCCCGTTACATCTTCCGCGCAGGACGACTCGACTAGTGAGCTATTACGCTTTCTTTAAAGGGTGGCTGCTTCTAAGCCAACCTCCTAGCTGTCTATGCCTTCCCACCTCGTTTGCCACTTAGCCATGCATTTGGGACCTTAGCTGGCGGTCTGGGTTGTTTCCCTCTTGACACCGGACGTTAGCACCCGATGTCTGTCTGCCGTATATCACTTTGCGGTATTCGGAGTTTGCTATCGCGGGGTAGATCGCAATGACCCCCCCAACGATTACAGTGCTCTACCCCCGCAAGTGTCCGTACGACGCACTACCTAAATAGTTTTCGGGGAGAACCAGCTATTTCCGGATTTGTTTAGCCTTTCACCCCTATCCACAGCTCATCCCCTAACTTTTCAACGTTAGTGGGTTCGGACCTCCAGTACCTGTTACGGCACCTTCATCCTGGCCATGGATAGATCATCCGGTTTCGGGTCTACGCCCAGCGACTAAGTCGCCCTTATCAGACTCGCTTTCGCTACGCCTCCCCTATTCGGTTAAGCTCGCCACTGAACGTAAGTCGCTGACCCATTATACAAAAGGTACGCAGTCACCCCTTACGAGGCTCCCACTGTTTGTATGCATGCGGTTTCAGGATCTATTTCACTCCCCTCCCGGGGTTCTTTTCGCCTTTCCCTCACGGTACTGGTTCACTATCGGTCGATCACGAGTATTTAGCCTTGGAGGATGGTCCCCCCATCTTCAGACAGGATTTCTCGTGTCCCGCCCTACTTGTCGCACGCTCAGACCCGCCACCGGCTTTTCGCATACGGGACTATCACCCTGTATCGTCGGACTTTCCAGACCGTTTTGCTAAGCTGATGGTTTAGTCGTGCAGGCTGCTCCGCGTTCGCTCGCCACTACTTGCGGAATCTCGGTTGATTTCTGTTCCTGCGGCTACTTAGATGTTTCAGTTCGCCGCGTTCGCCTCCTCAGACCTATGTATTCAGTCTGGGATACCCCTTGCGGGGTGGGTTTCCCCATTCGGACATCGTGGGATCAAAGCTCTATTGCCAGCTCCCCCACGCTTTTCGCAGGCTTACACGTCCTTCATCGCCTGTGATCGCCAAGGCATCCACCACATGCACTTAGTCGCTTGATCCTATAACCTTGGATCCTCTCCGATCTTGCGATCTCGAAGACCCTTCGTACAGGAACGAACTCGTTTGTGCGATCCAGCACTACGCTGACAAGCTCAGCGCCGGATCAATGCAATCACACAACTTGCAGTACGCACCGGCTCGGTACGTACTACACTTCTTCCACTTTGTTAAAGAGCGAACCTCAAACAACCGACAACCGACTCGAACCGAGTCGCCCATCGATCAAGAAGTCAGACATGACGACATCCATCACCATGTCTGACTTCTCGAACGCCTACTTGCAGCACCTGCTTTCATGCCGCACGAGTTCTGGTGGAGCTGGTCGGGATCGAACCGACGACCTACGGCTTGCAAAGCCGCCGCTCTCCCAGCTGAGCTACAGCCCCCTCTCGTGTCGAGCAACCAAAAAGACTTGGTGGGTCTGGTTGGGTTCGAACCAACGACCCCCGCCTTATCAAGACGGTGCTCTAACCAGCTGAGCTACAGACCCTCTCATATGCTTCGAGGCTCTTCGCCTGAACAACCGATAAGTTGTGGATACTTGGCAGACCGTGGTCTGTTCTCTTGAAAGGAGGTGATCCAGCCGCACCTTCCGATACGGCTACCTTGTTACGACTTCACCCCAGTCATGAATCTCACCGTGGTAAGCGCCCTCCCGAAGGTTAAGCTACCTACTTCTGGTGAAACCCACTCCCATGGTGTGACGGGCGGTGTGTACAAGACCCGGGAACGTATTCACCGCAGCATGCTGATCTGCGATTACTAGCGATTCCGACTTCACGTAGTCGAGTTGCAGACTACGATCCGGACTACGATCGGCTTTAAGGGATTGGCTCCACCTCGCGGCTTGGCAACCCTCTGTACCGACCATTGTATGACGTGTGAAGCCCTACCCATAAGGGCCATGAGGACTTGACGTCATCCCCACCTTCCTCCGGTTTGTCACCGGCAGTCTCATTAGAGTGCCCAACCAAATGATGGCAACTAATGACAAGGGTTGCGCTCGTTGCGGGACTTAACCCAACATCTCACGACACGAGCTGACGACAGCCATGCAGCACCTGTGTTCTGGCTCCCGAAGGCACCCTCGCCTCTCAGCAAGGTTCCAGACATGTCAAGGGTAGGTAAGGTTTTTCGCGTTGCATCGAATTAATCCACATCATCCACCGCTTGTGCGGGTCCCCGTCAATTCCTTTGAGTTTTAACCTTGCGGCCGTACTCCCCAGGCGGTCGACTTCACGCGTTAGCTGCGTCACTCAGTGCATTGCTGCTCCGAACGACTAGTCGACATCGTTTAGGGCGTGGACTACCAGGGTATCTAATCCTGTTTGCTCCCCACGCTTTCGTGCATGAGCGTCAGTACAGGCCCAGGGGGCTGCCTTCGCCATCGGTGTTCCTCCTGATATCTACGCATTTCACTGCTACACCAGGAATTCCACCCCCCTCTGCCGTACTCTAGCCTTGCAGTCACAAACGCAGTTCCCAGGTTAAGCCCGGGGATTTCACATCTGTCTTACAAAACCGCCTGCGCACGCTTTACGCCCAGTAATTCCGATTAACGCTCGCACCCTACGTATTACCGCGGCTGCTGGCACGTAGTTAGCCGGTGCTTCTTAGTCCGGTACCGTCATCCACGCACTATGTTAGAGTGCGCGATTTCTTCCCGGCCGAAAGAGCTTTACAACCCGAAGGCCTTCTTCACTCACGCGGCATGGCTGGATCAGGGTTGCCCCCATTGTCCAAAATTCCCCACTGCTGCCTCCCGTAGGAGTCTGGGCCGTGTCTCAGTCCCAGTGTGGCGGATCATCCTCTCAGACCCGCTACGGATCGTCGCCTAGGTGAGCCTTTACCTCACCTACTAGCTAATCCGACATCGGCCGCTCCAATCGCGCGAGGTCTTGCGATCCCCCGCTTTCTCCCTCAGGACGTATGCGGTATTAGCGTACCTTTCGATACGTTATCCCCCACGACATGGGCACGTTCCGATGCATTACTCACCCGTTCGCCACTCGCCGGCAGGCCGAAGCCCCCGCTGCCGTTCGACTTGCATGTGTAAAGCATGCCGCCAGCGTTCAATCTGAGCCAGGATCAAACTCTTAAGTTCAATCCAGCAAAGTACTCAAAATACTGACTTTAATCAGCATGAGCACCTAATCATTGTGAAACCAAAACGACCGAAGCCGCTTTCGACCACAACCACCAAGCACCCACACTTATCGGTTGTTCAATTTTTTAAAGAGCG
>NZ_JARQZE010000034.1:0-3552 GCF_029588855.1 Thauera mechernichensis
TGGGCGAGGTGAGCGCCGCTGCCGAGCGCATGGCCAGGGGCGACTTCGCCTTCGACCTCCAGTCCGACGCCAAGGACGAGGTGGGTAGCGTGGTGCGTGCAGTGGCCGGCGTCCAGACCAGCGTCAAGCGCATGATCGACGACGCCAGCATGCTGGCCGACGCCGCAATCGCCGGCAAGCTCGCCACCCGCGCCGACGCCAGCCGCCACGAGGGCGATTTCCGCAAGATCGTCGACGGCGTCAATGCCACGCTCGACGCCGTCATCGGGCCGCTCAACGTGGCCGCCGACTACGTCGACCAGATTGCCAAGGGCGCCATCCCCGCCCGCATCACCGACAGCTACAACGGTGACTTCAACGCCATCAAGAACAACCTCAACACCGCCATCGACGCGGTCAATGCACTCGTCACCGACGCCAACATGCTCGCCCAGGCCGCCGTCGAGGGCCGCCTGTCCACCCGCGCCGACGCCAGCCGTCACCACGGCGACTACGCCCGCATCGTCCAGGGCGTCAACGCCACCCTGGATGCGGTCATCGCCCCCATCGACGAGGTCAAGCGCGTCATGGTCGCGCTCTCCGGGGGCGACCTCACCCAGAAGATCACCGACAACTACGCCGGCGACTTCCAGGTGCTGCAGAACGCGGTCAACGAGTCCATGGACAAGCTCGCCGAGATCATCGAGCAGGTCCGTGGCGCGGCCGATGCGCTCACCAACGCCGCAGGCCAGGTCTCGGCCACCGCTCAGAGCCTGTCCCAGTCCTCCTCCGAGCAGGCCGCCAGCGTCGAGGAAACCTCGGCTTCGATCGAGCAGATGAGCGCCTCGATCAACCAGAACTCGGAAAACGCCAAGATCACCGACGCCATGGCCACCAAGGCCGCCTCCGAAGCCGGCGAGGGCGGCCAGGCCGTCAAATCCACGGTCGAGGCGATGAAGAACATCGCCGGCAAGATCGGCATCATCGATGACATCGCCTACCAGACCAACCTGCTCGCGCTCAACGCCGCCATCGAAGCGGCCCGTGCCGGCGAGCACGGCAAGGGCTTTGCGGTGGTCGCCGCCGAGGTCAGAAAGCTCGCCGAGCGCAGCCAGGTCGCCGCCCAGGAGATCGGCCAGCTCGCCGGCAACTCGGTCCACCTGGCCGAGCGCGCGGGTACGCTGCTCGACGAGATCGTGCCCTCGATCAACAAGACCTCCGACCTCGTGCAGGAGATCGCCTCGGCCAGCCAGGAGCAGACCGCCGGCGTCGGCCAGATCAACAACGCCATGGGCCAGCTCAACAAGGCCACCCAGCAGAACGCCTCGGCCTCCGAAGAGCTCGCCGCCACCGCCGAGGAGCTTGGCGGACAGGCCGGACAGCTGCAGGAGCTGATGGGCTTCTTCAGCGTCGGCAGCGACGACGCGACCTCCAGGCGCAGCACCGCACGCAAGCCAGCGGCGGCAGTGAGTCCTCCGTCCCCGGCGCCGACGGCAAGCGATAGCGCACCGCGCCGCAACACGGCGCGCACCAACAGCCGGCTGAAGATCGGCAAGTCAATCAGCTTCAGCGAAAGCGATTTCGAGAAATTCTGAGCACACGCCACGCAGCAGGAGCCAGGCCATGAGCCAGAGCCTTACACAAACCAGACAGAAGATGCCTGCGATCGCCGATGCGGGACCGCAGCAATACCTCACCTTCAGCCTCGGCGGCGAGGTGTTCGCGCTCGGGATCCTGAACGTCAAGGAGATCATCGAGTTCGGCAACATCACGGAAATTCCGATGATGCCGGCCTTCATCCGCGGCGTGATCAACCTGCGCGGCGCGGTTGTGCCGGTGATCGACCTGTCTGCTCGCTTCGGCGGCGAGACCTCTGCCGTCTCCCGCCGCACCTGCATCGTCATCGTCGAGCTGAGCGACGGTGACGACCGCCAGGACCTCGGGGTGATCGTGGACGCCGTCAACGAAGTGCTGGAGATTCCACGCGGCGATATCGAGCCACCGCCGAGCTTTGGCGCAAAGATCAGGGCCGACTTCATCCAGGGCATGGGCAAAGTGGATAGCCGATTCGTCATCATCCTCAATGTCGATCGCGTGCTCTCGACCGAGGAGATCACGATGCTCGCCAGCATGGGCGGCGACAGCGCCAAGGAAGAGGGCTGATGCCCATCCCCGGGAAGACCATGATGAATACGCAATCCTACGGCTGGCGCTCGATCCGGCTACGTCTTTTCCTCCTCTTCGCTATCGTGATCGCAGCGGTGCTGTTCTATGCGCTCACCGATGTCGCCCGCCAATGGCAGGCTCAGAACGCCATGCAGCGCGGCGCCCAGTACAGCCAGCTGTCGGTGCAGATCAACAACCTGGTGCACGAACTCCAGAAGGAGCGCGGGCTGTCGGCGGGCTTCATCGGTTCGCGCGGCGGCCGCTTCCAGGCCGAACTCGCCGCTCAGCACCAGGACTCGAATACGGCGCGCAACGCACTGGATGCCTGGCTGGCAAGCGCCGATCGAAATCTGCTGGGCAGCGACATCGTCACCGCAGTGGAGTCCGCGCAAGGCCGCCTCGCTGCGCTGCAGGATACCCGTGGGCGCGTCACGAGCCTGTCGCTGCCGGGCCCCGAGTCATTCAGCTATTACACCGGAACGATCGAACACCTGGTAGCGGTGATCGACATCGCCGCCTCCTCGGCCGAGGAGGTCGAGTTGTCGCGCGGCATGAACGCTTACCTGATGTTCGTGCTCGCCAAGGAGCAAGCCGGACGCGAACGTGCATCGATCAACGGGCTGTTCGCCGCCAACACTGCCGCCGATGTTGCCCTGCATCGGCGCATCATCACCATCCTGACCGCGCAGGACACCTATCTTTCGAACTTCCGCTCGATGGCACCGCAGAGCTGGATCGACGGCCTGCAATCGGCACTCGACAGCGAGGCGGGGCGCGAAACCGCGCGCATGCGCCAGATCGCGCTCGATCGCATGAACATCGGCGAGTTCGGCGTCGAGCCCGCCACCTGGTTCGCCACGATCACGCGCAAGATCGACCTGCTGAAGGTCGAGGAAGATCGTATCGCGTCCACGCTGCTCGACCGCGCCCAGGCGCTGCGCGCCGACTCATCGTCGCAACTGGCGCTGTCGGTCGCGATGACGGTGGCCGTCCTGGTCGCCGCCATCCTGTTCGGGCTGCAGGTGACCGGCCTGTTGCGCGGCCTGCGTGGCAACGCCGAAGCGGCCCATCGCATCGCGCAAGGCCAGCTCGACGAGAAGGTCACGGTGCGCAGCCACAACGAACTCGGCGAGATCGAAGGCGCGCTGGCCGAGGTGCAGTCAAACCTGCACGCGATGATGGACGACACTGCGATGCTCTCTGCCGCCGCCGTCGAGGGCCGCCTCGCCACGCGGGCCGACGCCGATCGCCACCCGGGCGACTACGCCCGCATCGTGCAAGGCGTCAATGCCACGCTCGACGCCGTCATCGGGCCGCTCAACGTGGCCGCCGACTACGTCGACCAGATTGCCAAGGGCGCCATCCCCGCCCGCATCACCGACAGCTACAACGGTGACTTCAACGCCA
>NZ_JARQZE010000035.1:0-3090 GCF_029588855.1 Thauera mechernichensis
TATGCTAAGCCACTTCGTCTGCAGGGACAGTCATGTATGTACATACTATCCGGGAGGCGATCGAGGCGATAATGCTGGCGGGGATGTTTTCGCGTTTTTTTGCCTGTGAGGAGGTGGAATGAAGCCGTCACAGAACGATAAGAGTGGAGCCCGATCTGATCTCGGTGAGCGCGCGCTCGCGTTTCTCGCCCAACATCGGCTGTCGGCCTCTCCCATCAATTACTGGGTAGCGCACGACTACATCAGAGGCAACGACCCGTCGCTGTGCGAAGCATTGAATTCAGTAATCGGATCTTCATCTGCGATCGATGATTTCGTTGTGCGCGAGATCTACGAGCAACATGTGGCTGGCGAGGCTCTTCGTCGGTTTCACGGCATGGGAGAGGGTATCGAAAAGTTGCTCGGCAGTCTCCTCGGAGATGTACTCAGCGCGAGTCGAAATACGTCCGGTCTCCAGGCCTCTCTGACCGAAAACCTGGGTCGGCTTGATGAAGTTCGCGACTCGAGCGGTTTACGCGCGATCGCTCAAAACCTGGCCCAGGCTGCCTTAGCAGCAAATGAAAGCAACGCGGCACTCAAGAAGAGTCTTGAGGCCACGGAGCAGGAGACAAGATTGCTTCGAGGTGAACTCGACAAGCATCGGCGCGAGGCGATGGTCGATCCGCTTACCGGGCTGCTCAATCGAAGAGGCATGTTAATTGAAGCCGCAAAACTGTTCGATTCTTCCGATGGGCCGCCTGCTTTGCTCGTCATGGATATCGACCACTTCAAGCGGATCAACGACACCTACGGCCATGCAGTGGGTGATATTGTGATCCAGAAGGTCGCTGAGGCGATGTTGGCTATCGCGCCGGACCAAGCGATGACTGCGCGTTTTGGTGGCGAGGAGTTTGTCATGTTGGTACCCAATGCCTCGATCGATCGAGCACAGCAGCTTGCAGAAAAGGTTAGGACCTCGATCGAACGGTTACGGTTGGTGCGGCGTCATGACAAGCTCGAAATCGCACCCTTTACGATCTCCGTCGGAGTTGCCTTACGTCAGCGCGAGGAGTCGATCGAGCCGCTATTCGATCGGGCTGACAAGGCGCTGTATCGGGCGAAGCACAATGGCCGTAACTGCGTCGTCGCATCCAGTTGAGGGCGAGCTCGGTGGCCAGATTCGACGAGATCAAGCTTGCTGGACAACTGCCTAGCCCCAAAGGGGTCGCATTGGCCATAATGAACCTATGCGGTCGCGAAGATTGCACGATAGAAGACGTTGCTCGTTTGGTTCAGACCGATCCAGCTTTGTCTGGGCGCCTTCTCCGTCTCGCAAACTCGAGCGGCGGTACCCACCGACCAGTCTCAGCCATCAACGAAGCACTGCTGCGTATCGGCATGAAGGCGGTTGCTCAGCTCGCGATGGGATTCTCGCTCGTCGACCAGTTCAAGGACGGACCTTGTAAAGGATTCGATTATCGCAATTTTTGGTCGCGCTCATTGCTGATGGCTTTGGCCTCGCGGGAACTCGGACGTTTGACCCGCGCGGCTGCCCCGGAGGACTTGTTCGCATGCGGCTTGCTCGCGAATATTGGTTCCTTGGCTCTGGCCACGGCATTCCCCGTCGAATACTCCGAACTGCTTGAGTCCGATCGAAGCAATTTGCTCGCGCTCGAACATGAGGCGTTTGGGATCGATCAGCGCCAGTGCGCGCTTGCCATGATAGAGGAGTTCGGCATTCCGAAAGCGCTCGCCGAACCCGTCTTCTACCATCAGTCACCCGATGAATCACAGTTTTCTGAAGGGTCGCGACCGCACACGCTGACCTGGCTATTTCACACCGCTAGTCATCTCGCCGACCTTGGCATAGCAGCCGAGAAGGTTCGAAGCCAGTTGGTCGGCTCCCTAATACGGCTCGGCGGTCGATTTCAGATGGACGCCGACGGTACGGCGGCGTTCTTCGATCGGATCGTCGAAGAGTGGAGCGACTGGGCGAAGTTACTGGATGTCCCGGCTACCTCCCTTCCGTCGTTCGAGCGCATGTCTGAAACTCCGCCGGTTATCGGAGGGGCTACAGGATCGGACGCTACAGTGCCTGCTCTCATTGTCACCTCACGTAATCACTCCACCTTCGATGTCAGCACGTTGTTGCAATCCAGCTTAGGTTATCAAATTTGTCTCGCGGGTGATTTTGATGAGGCTTTGAGCATTGCGGTCGCTGTGTTGCCGAAGATTGTGATTATTGACGCCGACTTCTCCGGTGCAGGTGCGCAGGACTTCTGTCGCAAGGTACGTGGGGCCGATTGGGGTAGACAGGTTTATCTCGTTGCATTGTCTGATCAGTTAGACAAGGAGAACTTCGTCGCAGCGCTTAAGAGCGGCGTGGATACGTGTCTTTTCAAGTCGCTCGGCGAGGAAGCGTTGCGCGTCGCGATGGATGCTGGACATCGCTATCTCGGACTCCTTGATGCATGGCAAAACGATCGTGCTCAACTTAAACAAATCGCCTCAGAGCTCGCCGTCAGCAACCGGAAGCTTGAACAGGTTGCCAGAACTGACATGCTTACCGGATTACCGAATCGTCGTGGGGCAATGGAGGCGCTCGCCAGGGCTTGGAGTGCGTCGAATCGCACCGGTGAGGCACTGAGCGTCATGATGATCGATGTTGACTGGTTCAAACGCGTGAATGATCGATATGGGCATGCGTTTGGTGACCACGTCTTGAAGCAAGTGGGTATTCGCCTACACAAAGAAGGGCGTCGCAGTGATACGTTGTGCCGAATCGGCGGCGAGGAATTCTTGGTTGTATGTTCGGGTTCAGATCTTCCCTCAGCCATGAAGGCGGCGGATCGCCTTCGCAGGGCGATCGAAACGATGGCCCTCGTCGCCGAGGGTCATGAAAAGGTAAGACTCAGTATCAGCGTCGGTGTTGCCCAGAAAGAACGCGACACTGCGAGTATTGATGTGCTACTTGGAGAGGCAGATAAGGCTGTGTACTCAGCCAAACATGCCGGCCGCAATCGCGTGCACATCATGGCTCGGGGTAAACTGCATCAATTCGTTAGCAATGAGTGAACGTTGAGCTGGTTGACCATCGTGGAGAACAAAGCT
>NZ_JARQZE010000036.1:0-2992 GCF_029588855.1 Thauera mechernichensis
GCCATCCATCCACTTGCCGTTGGTGTCGAACTTGCCGGGGACGAACTGTGCGGGCTCGGGGTTGAGCATGCGTGCGACCTCGGCGAAGAAGTCGTCGGAGGCGGCGATTGCCTTGGCGCCCAGGCGCGGGTTGGCGAGGTCGACCGAGCGCAGCGCCCAGTCGGGCAACTCGGCAGGGGGGGCGAAGACGGGGGCGCCGGGAGTGTGGCTGGCCATGGGGGGCTCCTGGTTGAGTGTGAGGAGAGAGGTTCTCAAAAATTGTATGCGAAGACAAAAATAATCGTATACAAAACATTTTGAATCGACTTTTGAGTGGTTCTGCCTCATATCAGCGCGCTGATCCGCCCAATAAGCGCTCAAGAATGATGCCGAGGGGCGGGCGGAATCCCTTGCGATATCGCCGTTTCCGTGTCGCAGCGAGCAAGACCTTTCCTGGGGCGCGGCTGCAGCCGTAGGGGGGCGTCTGCCGGTGTCGTTGCGATGGCTTCATCAAATGTTTAAATGAACACAAAAAACTATTTGTTTTGTGTACAAAAGACGATTAATGTTTTTGTAACGGCAGCGTTCAGGATGTCGGTACGCATCACAGCATGAAGAATCGAGAGGACACCATGCACATCAGGCTCATCAACCCCAACACCACTGCGTCGATGACCGCCAAGATCGGCGTGGCTGGCGCGCGCGTCGCCGCAGCGGGTACCCAGGTCTCGGCCACCAATCCGGATGCCGGTCCCGTCTCGATCGAGAGTCACTTCGACGAGGCCGTCAGTGCGCTGGGCGTGCTGGACGAGATCCGTCGCGGTGAACGGGAGGGCGCGGATGGGGGCGAGCGTGTAGACGCCTATGTGATCGCCTGTTTCGGCGACCCGGGCCTGCTTGCCGCACGCGAGCTCACCACCGCGCCGGTGATCGGCATTGCCGAGGCCGCCTTTCATCTCGCCACGCTCATCAGTACGCGCTTCTCGGTGGTCACCACGCTCGGACGCACCTGCATCATCGCCGAGCACCTGCTGCAGAACTACGGCTTTGCTCACCACTGCCGCAAGGTGCGTGCGGCCGAGATCCCCGTGCTCGACCTGGAGGACGACGGCGCCTGCGCGCTCGGCCGAATCATTGACGAATGCCGTCGTGCCAAGACCGAGGATGGCATTGGCGCGATCGTGCTCGGGTGTGGCGGCATGGCAGACCTCACCGACGAGATTCGCGAGGCCGTCGGCCTGCCGATCGTCGAAGGCGTGACTGCTGCCGTGAAACTGGCCGAGTCGCTGGTGAGCCTGCGCCTGGGGACCAGCAAGCATGGCGATCTCGCCTTCCCGCGCGCAAAGACCTTCACCGGCCGCTTCGACTACCTCGGCAGCTGAGCGTCCACCACCCCTGGAGGAGCAAACGAAATGACAAGCAAGGCACATGACGTCTCCCTGGCCGGCACTGCCGGTACAGGACGTACCGGCGCGCAGCCCCATCACGAGACTCACTCAAAAGCCCTTGGCGAGGAGTCGCTCGCGCCCCAGCAGACTCGAATCATGGGCAAGTGGTCGTATCTGCTCGCCTGGTTCGGCGGCTGCGTGTCGATCGGCACCTTTGCCATGGGCTCGAGCGTGGTCGGTACGCTCAACCTGTTGCAGGCGACGATGGCGATCGCCATCGGCTGCTTCGTGATCGGCATCGCACTTACCCTCAATGGCGCGGCCGGCCTCAAGTACGGCATCCCCTTCATGGTCCAGGCCCGCACGGCCTTCGGTTTCGCCGGCACGCGCTTCCCCGGGCTGGTACGGGCAGTGCCGGCAATCGTCTGGTACGGTTTCCAGAGCTGGGTCGGGGCGGGCGCGCTCAACCTGGTGTCGGCCTCGCTGTTCGGCTTCGACAACCTGGTGGCCTGGTTCATCATCTTCCAGATCCTGCAGATCGGCCTGTCGGTGCTCGGCTTCCAGGGTATCAAGTGGCTGGAGAACATCGGCAGCGGCTTCATCCTGGTATCGCTCACCTACATGTTCTTCAGCGTCATCGACAAGTATGGCGAGGAGATCAGTGCCAACCTGGTGAACATCGAAGGCACCTGGGGCCTGCCGTTCTGGGGGGCGACCATGCTCTTCCTGGGCATCTACAGCACCATGATGCTCAACGTCAGTGATTACTCGCGCGAACTCGAGAAAGGCATCCGGCGCGGGCCGCTGACCACGCTCTATGCGATGTCCATCCTGCCGTGCACGCTGTTCATGGGGCTGATCGGGCTGATGGTGTCGGGCGCCACCGGTGTGGCCGACCCGATCCAGGTGTTCTCGAGCGCGGTGGACAACAAGCCGCTGCTCATCATCACGCTGCTCTTCATCGCCTTCGCCCAGGTCACGACCAACGTACTCAACAACGTCGTACCGCCGACCTACGTGCTGATGGATGTGTTCAAGCTCTCGTTCCGCAGCGCGGCGGTCATCGTCGGCCTGCTCGCCTTCGGCACCTTCCCCTGGGAATTGGTTAAGGACGAGTCCGCCGCCGGCTTGCAGGTCTTCGTGCAAACCTACTCCGCCTTCCTCGGCCCGATCTTCGCCGTGCTGGTGGTCGATTACTACCTGATCCGCCGCCGCAACCTCGATCTCGGCAAGCTTTATGACGAGAACGGCCCCTATCGCGGCGTCAACTGGGCGGGCATCGTTGCCTCGCTGGTGGGGGCGGCGGTCGCGCTCAGCTTCTCCACGGTGTCCTGGTACGCCAGCCTGATCCCGGCCGGCCTTAGCTACTGGCTGCTGATGAATCACTGGGGCGCCTGCAAGCGCTTCCTGCAGAACTGAGTACGCCATGAGCTCGAATCCTGCCTACCCTCGCGACCTCGTCGGCTATGGTCGCACCCCGCCGCATGCCGACTGGCCCGGCCGCGCCCGCATCGCCGTGCAGTTCGTGCTCAACTACGAGGAAGGCGGCGAGAACTGCGTGCTGCACGGTGACGCCGGCAGCGAGCAGTTCCTGTCCGAGCTATTCAACGCCGCCAGCTACCCCG
>NZ_JARQZE010000037.1:0-2718 GCF_029588855.1 Thauera mechernichensis
TGTCACCGACCGGCACATTGAAGCCAGTTGATGATCGGCACAATGGAGCCACCGCGTGATCGGCACATAGAAGCCAGTCCGTGATCGGCACATTGAGGCCAGTCCGTGATCGGCATATTGGAGCCAGTCGCGGATCGGCACATAGAGGCCAGCGCCGGATCGGCGTAATGGAGCCACTTCCCCTCTGACGGACGTCTCGACCTTGACCGGTCCATCGCTACCCTGCTGCCTTTTTGTTCGGCAGGAGGTAGGCGGTGGCCCGCAGGAGCATCGAGATGTACGAGTACCGCCAGGCCCTGATGCGCATGCGCCAGGGCGACTCCGAGCGCGAGATCGCGCGCTCGAAACTGATGGGGCGCAGCAAGGCGGCCCGGTTCCGCCAACTGGCCCACGCCCAGGGTTGGCTCGATCCCGAGCGGCCCTTGCCCGAGGACGCCGAGATCGCCGCCGCGCTCGGGCAGCCGAAGTTGCCGGTGACGGCCCAGTCCTCGATTGCCGCGTACCGGCTGCTGGTCGAGCAGTGGCTCGGGCAGGGCGTCTCTGGCGTGGTAATCCACACCACGCTCAAGCGTGAGCACGGTTTTACCGGACACTACTCGAGCGTGCGCCGGCTGATCGCGCAGATCGGCCGCGAGCAGCCGCCCGAGGCCACGGTGCGCCTCACCTTCGCGCCGGGCGAGGCCGCGCAGGTGGACTTCGGCGCTGGTCCCCAGCTGGTCGACCCCGCCACGGGCGAGATCCGCCGCACGTGGGCGTTCGTGATGACGCTGTGTTTCTCGCGTCACCAGTACGTGGAGTTCGTCTGGGACCAGAGCGTGCGCACCTGGCTGGGTTGCCACCGTCGCGCCTTCGAGTGGTTCGGTGCCGTGCCCGCGCGGCTCATCATCGACAACGCCAAGTGCGCGATCACCCGCGCGTGCATGCACGATCCGCAGGTGCAGCGCGCCTACGCCGAGTGTGCCGAGGGCTACGGCTTCCGGATCGATGCCTGCCCGCCGCACGACCCGCAGAAGAAGGGCATCGTCGAGGCCGGCGTCAAATACGTGAAGGGCAACTTCCTGCCCACGCGCAGCTTCCGTGATCTGGCCGACCTCAACGCGCAGGCGCGCGAGTGGGTGCTAAAGGAGGCCGGGCTGCGCATCCACGGCACCACTCGCGTGCGCCCGCTCGACACCTTCGCGGTCGAGCGCAGCACCTTGTTGCCGCTGCCCGAGGTGCCGCCGGATCTGGGCACCTGGCACGCGGTGACGGTACATCGCGACTGCCACGTCAGCTTCGAGCGCGCGCTGTACTCGGTGCCTTTCGCGCTGGTGGGCAAGGCGCTGTGGCTGCGGGCCACCGACGCCGTGGTCACGATCTATCACGACTTCAAGCCGGTCGCCACGCATGCCCGCGCGCGGCGCCCCGGCGAGCGGCGCACCGTCTCGGATCATCTGCCGCCGGCCGCCCAGCGCTTCTTCGCGCACGACCGCAGTTGGTGTCTGCAGCAGGCCCGCGAGATCGGCGATGCCTGCGCACAGCTGATCGGGCAACTGCTCTCAGACCGTGTCAGCGAACGCCTGCGGGCCGCCCAGGGCGTGCTCGCACTGAAGGGCCAGTACGGCGCCGCGCGCCTCGAGGCCGCCTGTGAGCGGGCCATCGCGCACGACAGCCCGCACTACCGCACCGTCAAGACCATTCTCGCCGGCGGTCACGACCTCGCGCCGCTGAGAACCGTTACCCCCGAACCCTATGCCGGGCGCGCCCGCTTTGCGCGCGCCACCGCGTCGCTGTTCGAAGACGACGGCCCCACGTTTCACTGACCCCGGGCGCAGCCTGCGCCCACTTCACCCAAGGAGCCTCACCATGAACCCCGTCACCGAACTGGCGCCGCAGCTCAAGCAGTTGCGCCTCTCCGGCATCCTCGACTCGCTCGACGCCCGCAACCGCCAGGCCATCGATGCCAAGCTCGCCTACACCGAGTTTCTCGCCCTGCTGATCCAGGACGAGCTCGCCCGGCGCGAGCAGAAGAAGTTCGGCACGCGGCTACGCCGTGCGGCCTTCCGCGCCACCAAGACGCTCGAAGGCTTCGAGTTCGACCGCCTGCCCTCGACCAACCGCGCCCTGGTCCATGATCTCGCCACCGGGCGCTACATCGACGAGCGCGCTCCGGTGCTGATCGTCGGCCCTTGCGGCACCGGGAAAAGCCATCTGGCGCAGGCGCTCGGGCACTGCGCCGTGCGTCAGGGGCACGACGTCATCTTCGCCTCCTGCGCGCAACTGCTCGCCAGCCTGAACGCGGCGCGCGCGGTCGGCACCTACGAGCGAAAGCTGCAGCAACTGGCCCGCGTGCCGGTGCTCATCATCGACGACTTCGGCCTCAAACCCCTTCGCGCCCCCGCCGACGAGGATCTACACGACCTCATCGCCGAACGCTACGAGCGTGCTGCCACTATCGTCACCAGCAACCTCGACTTCACCGAGTGGGACCAGGCCTTCCCGGGCAACCGATTGCTCGCCTCCGCGACCGTCGACCGGCTGCGCCACAACGCCTACTGCCTCACCCTCGACGGGGCCTCCTACCGTGCGCCCCGACAGGGTCCGAATCGGGCGAAAAACGCCCTTGCCAGCACCCCGAAAAACATCGATTCTTGACCCCCCAACGACGTCCGTCAGAGCCCGGTTCGAGTGGCTTCTATATGCCGATCATCGGTGGCTCTATTGTGGCGGTCAGTGACA
>NZ_JARQZE010000038.1:0-2647 GCF_029588855.1 Thauera mechernichensis
AGCCGCTGTTGCGCAAGCCCGCCGCGATGCCGTTGATCGAGATATGGATGCCGTTGCGGGTGCGCTCGTCGCTGCCGGCAGCGGCGGCGGCTTCGCGGTGGCGGCGCAGCAGCTCGACCTGGACGTGGTTGAGCGGGTCCAGGTAGGGGAAGCGATTGCGGATCGAGCGCTTGAGCAGTGGGTTGCCGTCGAGCAGCGCGGCCTGGCCGGTGATCTTGAGCACCGCCTCGACGGTGGCCTGGTGCTCGGCGCGGATGCGCCCGAAGATCGCCTCGCGCAGCGCGGCGTCCTTGACCAGCTCGGCGTAGCGGCTGGCGATCGCGAGGTCGGTCTTGGCCAGCACCATGTCCATGTTCGACAGCAGGGTCTGGAAGAAGGGCCACTCGCGGTTCATGCGCTGCAGCAGCGCCAGGCCGTCCGCGGGCTGGCGGGCGAGCAAGGCCTGCACCGCGCTGCCAAAGCCGTACCAGCCCGGCAGCATCACCCGGCACTGCGACCAGCTGAAGACCCAGGGGATGGCGCGCAGATCCTCGATGGCGGTGCTCTTCTTGCGCGAGGCCGGGCGGCTGCCGATGTTGAGCGCGGCGATCTCACTGATCACGGTCGATTCCCAGAAGTAGCGCTCGAAGCCCTCGGTCTTGTAGACCAGGCCGCGGTAGGCGGCGAATGCGGCGTCCGACAAGGCCTGCATGGCCTCGAGGAAGGCCGCCGGGGTGGGCGCGGCGCTGGCCGGGCGCAGGCTGGTCTCGAGCGTGGCGGCCACCAGCACCTCGAGGTTGCGCCGGCCCACTTCCGGGTTGCCGTACTTGGCGCCGATCACCTCGCCCTGCTCGGTGAGCCGGATCTGGCCCTGCACCGCGCCCTCGGGCTGAGCGAGGATGGCCTGGTAGCTCGGCCCGCCGCCGCGCCCCACCGAACCGCCGCGGCCGTGGAACAGGCGCAGACGCACGCCGTGGCGGGCGAAGGTGGCCACCAGCTCGCCCTCGGCCTTGTACAGCGCCCAGCCCGAGGTGAGGAAGCCGCCATCCTTGTTGCTGTCCGAGTAGCCGAGCATGACCTCCTGGGTGTGGGCGCGCGCCTCGAGCAGGCCGCGGTAGGCCGGGATCGAGAACAGGCGTTCCATCACGCCGGCGGCGTTCTCCAGGTCGCCGATGGTCTCGAACAGCGGCACGATGTTCACGTCGAGCGCGTTCTCGAGCGGGCGCAGCAGGCCGGCCTCCTTCAGCAGCACGGCCAGCTCGAGCAGGTCGGAGACGTCGTCGGTCTTGGAGATGATGCAGTTGCGGATGGCGGCGCTGCCGTAGCGCTGGTGGATGCCGCGCGCGGCGCGGAAGATGGCGAGCTCGCCCGCGCTCTCCTCGGAGTAGGCGACGTGGGGCGAGGCGAGCGGGCGCGCGGTGGCGAGCTCTTCGAGCAGCAGCGGGCAGCGCGCGGCCTCGTCAAGGCTGGCATAGGCGGTGCCGGGACGGGCCACTTCGAGCAGCTCGGCGACCACGCGCTCGTGCACGTCCGAGTTCTGGCGCAGGTCGAGCGGCGCGAGATGAAAGCCGAACACCTTCACCGCGCGGCGCAGGTGGCGCAGCCGCCCGCGCGCGAGCGCGGCCGAGCCGTTGGCCACCAGCGAGCGGTGCAGGGTGTCGAGGTCCTCGGCGAGCGCGTCGGCGCCGGCATAGGGCTCGGCCGCGGCCACTGCGGGGCGGGCCGGGGCGTGGCCGAGCAGCGCCTGGTAGGTGGCCGCCAGGCGGGCGTAGATGCCGGTGATGGCGCGCCGGTAGGGTTCGTCGCTGCGGTGCGGCGAGTGGTCGGGCGAGCGCGCGGCCAGCGCCAGCAGCGCATCCGAGGCCGAGACCAGGCCCAGCCCGAGCGAGAGCTGCGAGCCCAGGGTGTGCAGCTCGGTGAGGTAGTAGCCCAGGGCGACGGCCGCCTGCATGGCGAGCGCGCGCTCGAGCACCTCGGCGGTGACGAAGGGGTTGCCGTCGCGATCACCGCCGATCCAGCTGCCCACCTGCACGAAGGCGGCCAGCTCGGGCGCGCCCAGCGCCGGGTCGGCCGCGACCAGGCGGTCTTCCAGGCTGGCGTACAGACGCGGCAGCTCGCGCAGGAAGGTGGTGTCGAAATACGACAGGCCGTTATTGACCTCGTCGATCACCGACAGCTTGGCGGTGCGCAGCATGCGCGTCTGCCACAGCGTGAGCACCGCGCGGCGCAGCGCCTCATCGCTGGCGGCGGCCTCCTCGGGGGTGAGTTGCATGCGGTCGCGCTCGTCGAGCAGGCGCGCGATCACGGTCTCGCAGTTGAGGATGCTCTTTCGTTGCACCTCGGTGGGGTGGGCGGTGAGCACCGGCGACACCAGCGCAGCGTCGAAGAACGCGACCAGGCCTGCAGCATCGGTCACGCCGCTGTCGAACACCGCCTGCAGCGCGTGCGGCAGGCTGCCCTCGCGCGGGGCCGAGCCCGCCACCAGGTGCGCGCGCGAGCGCCGGATGTGGTGCTGGTCCTCGGCGATGTTGGCCAGGTGCGAGAAGTAGCTGAAGGCGCGCACGACCTGGATCGTCTGGTCGCGCGACAGCGCATCGAGGATGTCCTCGAGCTCGCGCCGGGCCGCAATGTCGTCGTCGCGGCGGAAGCGCACCGAGTTCTGGCGGAT
>NZ_JARQZE010000039.1:0-2574 GCF_029588855.1 Thauera mechernichensis
GTGTCGGCGCGCGTCTAAAACTACCCAGCGGTGCGCATTGAATTTTACCCAGGCACTTTAGCTGCTCGTCATGGAGCAGGCGATGTTCAGTGTAGTCGAGTTACTGACCGCGAGTGTGCGCAGAGAAGAACGCGAAGGGCGTAGCCCGAAGCGGGCTTCTCTGCGCGGGCGCCGGGTCAGAACGGCTCGTCCTCGGTGAGGGTGCCGCGCTTGGATTGCTCACGGTCCTTGATCCGCGACCGCGCGCTGGCCGAGCTCTGACGGAAGCGATAGGACTCGTTGCCCGTCTCGACGATGTGGCAGTGATGGGTCAGCCGGTCGAGCAGTGCCGTCGTCATCTTCGCATCGCCGAACACGCTCGCCCATTCGCCGAAACTCAGGTTGGTCGTGATCATCACGCTGGTGTGCTCGTACAGCTTCGAGAGCAGGTGAAACAGCAGCGCTCCGCCGCTCTGGCTGAACGGCAGGTAGCCCAGTTCATCGAGAATCACCAGGTCCATGCGCAGTAACGAGAAGGCGAGCTTGCCGGCTTTGCCGGCCGCCTTCTCCTGCTCGAGCAGATTGACCAGATCAACGGTCGAGTAAAAGCGCACCCGCTTGCTGTGCCGGGTGATCCCTGACACGCCCAGCGCCGTGGCCAGGTGCGACTTGCCAGTGCCGGTGCCGCCGATGAACACGACGTTGTGGGCCTGCGCAGTGAAGTCGAGCGTGGCGAGTTCCTGGATCAGTGCCCGCTCCACCTTCGACTGCTCGAAGTCGAACCCGGCCAAGTCCCGGTGCACCGGGAAGCGGGCTGCCTGCAGTTGATAGCGGATCGAGCGCAGGTGACGGTCGGTATGCTCGGCCTCGAGCAGGTGCTCGAGCAGCCAACCCGAACTCTGACACCCGAGCTCACTCGTGGACACCAGTTCCGCCCAGGCGTCGGCCATCCCGTACAGGCGCAGGGCTTTCAGTTCGGCAAGCACATCACGCATGGCTCACCTCCGCACGCAGCCGGTCGTAACGCTGCGGGTCTGCCATCGGTGTTTCGCTCAGGGTCAGTACCGTGTCGACGGTCGGCGTGGCGGGGGCTGACTTCAGGCGGTTGAGCACGTTCTCGATATGCTCGGGGCTGGGGCGGCCCGCTTCGAGCGCCAACTCCACCGCCACGATCACCGCCCCCAGGCCATGCTGAGGCACGGCGGCGAGCACCTTCGCCATGACCCGATCTCCGCCTTCGCGCTTGAGCAGCAGAGCGCGCAGCGTCTGCAGTGGCGCGGGCATGTCAGCGAAGGGGGCACCGTTCCTGAGCGCACCGGGCTTGCGCTCGATCAGCGGCAGATAGTGCTGCCAGTCATAGCGCGCTTCGTTGCGCGTGAAGCTGCGCACGTGACGGGCCACGACGGCGTCGTGCGCGACGAGCTCGATCCGCTCGGGATACACCCGGATACCGACCATCTGCCCCACCAACTCGCACGGCGCTGAATAGCGGCAGCGCTCGAACGTGACCAGGCAGGTGCTCGACACCTTGCCCAGCGTCTCCACGTAGCCGTCGAAGGGTGTGATCATCGGCATCAGGCTGGGCTGTTCCTGCTCGAGCATCTCCGCCAGGCTAAGGTCGTACCCCGGATGCTTGAGCTCCTGCCACAGGCTGCGACACTTCGCCAGCAACCACAGGTTCAGCTCGGTGAAGGAGCCAAAGCGTGTCTCGCTCGCCTCCTGCCAGATCCGCCGTCGGCTGTCCTGCACGTTCTTCTCGACGACGCCTTTCTCCCAGCCGCTGGCGACATTGCAGAAGTCCGGTTCGAACAGGTAGTGCGAGGCCATCGCCGCAAAGCGTGTATTGACCACCCGCGCCTTGCCTTTCTTCACCCGGTCGACGGCGGTCTTCATGTTGTCGTAGATCCCGCGCCGGGCCACGCCGCCGAGCGCGGCAAACGCCCGCGAGTGCGCATCGAACAGCATCTCGTGGCTCTGCGTCGGATACGCCTGCACGACAAAGGCACGGCTGTAGCACAGCTTCAGGTGCGCCACGAGCACCTTGCGCCACACCCCGCCGATGACCAGGTGCTCCTCGCTCCAGTCGAACTGATGCGCCTCACCCGGCTCGAACTGCAGTGGAACGAAGGCCTTCGTGACCGATTTGCCGCCTTCGGCCTTCCAGCGCCGGATGAACTCGGTGACGCGGCTGTAATCGCCGTCAAACCCCTGCGCTTGCAACTGCGCAAACAGCTTCAGCGCCGTACGCCGGTCCCGTTGCGGTCGCCGTGCATCAGTCTCAAGCATCTTCACCAACTGCGCCGCGTACGGCGCGATCTTGGTGTCGCTCACCTTTCGTTGGTACTTCGGCTCAACCCCCTCGGGCGCCTTCAACCACTTGCGGATCGTCTTGCGCGTCAGTCCCGTGCGACGCTCGATCTCCGAGAGCGTGAGCCCCTCCCGGTAGTACAACCTTCTTACCTTCCCCAGCAGATTCATGGTGATCATCTCCTCTGTTCCCCGCTCCTCGACGGAAGCGGCGGAGGTTAATCACCTGGATACTTTTCAGCGCGCAGACCCCGCGAAATCTGGGTAGTTTTCAGTGCGCGTCAACAC
>NZ_JARQZE010000003.1:0-1416 GCF_029588855.1 Thauera mechernichensis
GCATCGGCACGCGGATGTCCGGGCGCGAACCCTCGACGTAGATCTTGCGCGAGTTGGGCAGCGGCGCAATCGCGGCCGCATCCACATGGGCCGTGGCGGCGATGAATTTCTCGGTGGCGTTCATGGGTTCTCCGTGGAGCGGTGGTCAGGCGGACAGCAGGCGCGTCAGGAACACGATCGCGAGCATGTAGAGGGCGATGAACAGGGTCTCGCTCGACAGCAGCACGATCGGCTTCCAGCCCAGGGCGGCGAGCTTCTCGAACGAGGTCTTGACGCCAAGCGCCGCGATCGAGATCACCAGGCACCAACGCGAAACATCAGAACTCACTGCGACCACTTCGGCGGGAATCCAGCCGAAGCTGTTGATCACGACCAGGGCGGCGAACGCAACCAGAAAGAAGGGCAGCAAGGGGGCTCTCTTCGCGCCGCCACCCGCAGTCCGGGCAGACTCGGCCCGAAAGCTCAGCGCCAGCACCATCACCACGGGCACCAGCATGGCCACGCGGAACATCTTCGCCAGCGTCGCCGCATCGCCGACCGCGGGCGAGATCATGAAGGCGGCACCGACGACCTGCGCCACATCGTGGATTGAGCCACCCAGGAACATGCCGGCCTCGCCCACCGACAATCCGCCCGCCGAAACCACAAGTGGATAGAGGATCATGGCCGCGGTCGAGAAGGTGGCGACGCCGATCGCCGTAAGCAGGGTGTAGTGCTCGTTCTCCTTGGTCTGCGGCAGCGTGGCGGAGATCGCCATCGCGGCCGAGATGCCGCAGATGCCGGTAGCGCCGCCCGAGATCAAGCCAAGCATCGACGGCAGCCCGAGCACGCGAGCCATGAACATGCCGAAGCCGATGGTGAGCACCGTCGCGCCGGCCAACGCACCAACACCGGCCAAACCGAGATCGGACACATCGCTGATGGCAATGCGTGCGCCGAGCAGGGCAACACCGAGGCGGACAAGCTTCTTGGCCGAGAACTCGATACCCGGAATGCACTTGTCGTTATCGGAGAGGAAGTGGAAGGCGATGCCGATGAGCAACGCATAGAGGAATTTCGGGCCGCCATAATGCTCGGACACGAAGGCTGCGGTGATCGCGATCACGCCGCACAGCATGAATCCGGGCAGCAGCCGGCGAAGTTCGGTAAACATCGGCACTGAGAGGGGCTTGGTCTGAGCGTTCATGAGCAGGCGATCCGTGTCGCGAGGAAGCCGTCGGGGCCGGGTAAACGCTGCCGCAGCGCGCATGGGCGGCGCTGCGGCAGCAGGCGGAGGAAGCTGCCGTCGCTCAGACGTAGTCCTTGTACTTGTCGAGGAATCGCACCGGCTTGGAGAGCGCGTCACGGCGGAACGGGTCGCCCAGCTCGCGCGTGCACATGATCTCGATGATCGTCGTCTTGCCGTGGTTCATCTGC